>JAGOIS010000181.1 GCA_017995495.1 Candidatus Cloacimonadota bacterium | reverse complement strand
TGATCTCGAAGTTCTGATAGCGGATGCTGGTGTTGCCGTAGAGGCGGATCTGCTCCAGAGCATTGTTGTAAGCCAGGCTGTCCGCCGTGTAGAAGAGTGAATCCTCCTGGACTTGCTGGATGTTCAGGGTATCTGCGGGAGCGGTTGCTTCGGTGCCCTCATCACCCGCCTGAGCCAGGAGGACCATCTGTCCTAAAGCCAGGAGCAGGGTTATGAACAGGGCTGTCTTTCTCATGATCTGGCTTCTGCCTCAAACCAGTCCGTCAAAGATGTCCAAAGCTTCGCGTTCCCTGGGCAGGCCAGGATTTTCCAGATCGTAGCCCACACTGAGGACAAAGACGTCATCCACATTAGTGGCCAGCAGCGGGGCGGGAAGAAGATGGTGGACTGCTTTGAGGGCGGTGTGACTGTCAAAATTCTTTATGGCGGCTGCCAGGTCTATCCCAGCGGCGTTTAACTGGCTGAGGGTGTTGCTGTCGGCCCAGGCTCCGCCATTGCCCAAAATGTTATCGCAGCCGTCGGTGGCCAGGCAGAACAGGGCGGTGTTTTCCCTGCGGGCCAGATATCGTGCCAGCAGCAGCGCCAGATGGCTGCAGCGTCCTCCCAGACCATTTCCGCCCACCTTGAGCGGCGTCTCTCCGCCGAAGATCTTGATGAATGGTGGATGCAGGCGAAACCGCGGGCTGTAGGCCTGGCGAAGCGTATCCTTGATCTGCTCCGCCAGCTTGGGCAGGGCACAGCTTTGGAAAGTTTGCTCCACCAACACGTGGAATCCCTGATCGCGCAGATCATCCGCCAACAGGGCAAGGAAACTCTGATTGTCTGCCACCACGCGGTATTCGATGTGTTTCGTGCCCAGCTTGAAACTCCAGCCAAAACCGGTCTGCTCGCCAGGCTCCACCGGCGTGAAAGGTCCCGATCCCAGCACCCAGGGATCGTTGCCCTCCACGTCCGAAACGGCAAAGATGCTGATCTTGCGGGCTTTGGTGAGCTCCAGCGCCCTGCCACCTTTCACTAGCGAGAGTTCTGCCCGTTCGCGGTTGATGGCGGCGATGTCCCTGCCGCTCTTCAGCAGCCGGTTGTGCTCGGTTGCCAGGTCTGCCAGGTCGCTGTCTTCGGGAAGCAGTTCAAACAGCGCGGAGCTGCCTCCTGAAAGCAAGATGACGAGGTGTTCCTTCGCGGGCGATTTTCTCAGCCAGGCGGTGATCAGTTTGCTGGAGGCCAGGCTGTCGGAGTTGGGGAGGGGGTGTCCGCCGGGGAGGATCTCAAAACCTGGGAGAGGACCGTGGCTGAGCCCTGGTTTGGTGAGGATCAGTCCCTCCGCCCGGACACCTCTTTCCGCCAAAATCCTGACGCTCACCGCAGCCATTTTCCAGGCTGCCTTGCCGATGGCCAGAACCCGGACCTGTGGCCCCAGATCCGCCTTCCCGAGCTCCTCCGCAAGCCTTGGATACTGGCAGAATCGATGCATCACCTCGATGAAACTCTGGTGCACCAAATGGTGGAGACTACTCAAGTTCTCTCCCTAAATCATATTTCCAAGCATTTGAAATCCAATAAAGAATTTAGTCAAGTCCATTTTTCACCAAGCTCCGCCAAACCCCTGTCCCCGCCAAACGAGTCTGCTCCACATCTGCCTTTGAACAATTACCACAATAAAAATGCTTTACAAAAAAGGCGGCATGGAAAACGTGGTCTTTCTGAAATGTCCTTAGGAGATAGTTATGTCAGACAAGGTGCGTGAAACCAGCAGTAAAGCTGCCATGAAAGAAATGCGGGAAGAGTATCTTCGCATGCTCGAAGAATCTTTCCAGACCACAGCGGAATTCAAAAAGGGTGACGTTGTCGAAGCCCCGATCATCAGCATCAGCGATCATCACATGATCCTGAGCCTGGGCGGAAAATTCGACGCCTATGCCGAAATTGGCGAATTTGCCGATGAGAAGGGCGAGCTGCCCTACGCCGTCGGCGACACGGTCAAAGGTTACATCGTTGACAGCAACGACCAGGGATTCGTCATCGGCAAAAGCCTCACCAAGCAATATGTGGACAAAGGTCAGCTGCTCGACGCCTTCGAGCGCAAGATCCCGGTCGCGGGAAAGGTCTATGGCGTCACCAAGGGCGGGTTCAACGTCGATGTGCTCGGCGCCCGCGCTTTTTGCCCCCTCTCCCAGATCGCTCTGCGGGGCGGGGACACCAATGTTGATTACATTGGTAAGACCATGGATTTTATAGTGATCGAATGTTCAGAAAATTGCCGCCGCGTGGTGGTTTCCCACCGTCAGTTGAAGGAAGCCGAGGAGATGGAGAAAAAGGCCGAGGCCCTGCAGAAGCTTCATGTGGGTGATGTTGTCACCGGCACGGTGGAGCGCATGACCAGTTTCGGCGCCTTTGTCGAGCTGGGCGGCATTGAAGGCCTGATGCACGTTTCCGAGATCTCCTGGCAGCACGTCGTGAAGCCTCAGGACGCCCTCAAACAGGGCCAGGAAGTGGAAGTGAAGATCCTGGACATCAAGGGCGAGAAGATCTCGCTTTCGATGAAAGCCCTGATGGAAAACCCCTTTGAGAAGCTCGTGAAAGAGATCAAGGAAGGCGAAACGATCAACTGCCGCATCCTCCGGCTGCACAATTTTGGCGCCTTTGCCGAGATCAAGCCCGGCGTAGAAGGCCTCATCCCCGTCTCCGAGATGAGCCGCAACCGCAACGTCTCCCATCCCCGCGAAATGCTCAAGGAAGGTGATTTTGTGGAGGTCCAGGTGCTGAGGATCGATCCCGACACTCAGAAGATCTCGCTCTCCCTGCGTGCCCTCCAGGCCGATCCCTGGGACCAGATCGACGAAGTGGTGCAGCTCGAGACCCCCTTCACAGGCAGGGTTGAAAGCGCCACCAACTTTGGCGTGTTCGTGACCGTCGCAGATGGCATCACAGGATTGCTGCCCCGCTCCCGGGTGCGTGACAAGGACAATTTCAAACCCGGCGACGAGG
>JAGOIS010000180.1 GCA_017995495.1 Candidatus Cloacimonadota bacterium | reverse complement strand
GCCATCCAGCCTGAAACCCAGGCCCTGATGAACTTCGCCAACGCCCACAGCTTCGTCTTTGGCGCCAACTACCATGGCGGCGCGGAAGTGGTGAATTATCCCTGGGATAACACTTACACGCGGCACGCAGACGACGCCTGGTTCATCTCCTCCAGCCTGGTCTATGCTTCCAATGCCCAGGCGGACGGCCCCAGCGGCTATTTCACCAGCGTGGCCTCCAACGGCATCACCAACGGCGCCGACTGGTATGTGATATCCGGCGGACGCCAGGATTGGATGAACTACACCCGCAACGGCCGCGAGGTCACCATCGAATGTTCAAACACCAAGATGCCCACCGCCTCCACCATGCCCAACTTCTGGAATTACAACTACGAGGCCATGCTCAGCTATCTGGAGCAGTCGCTTTACGGCATCCACGGCACGGTGGTGGACGTTTATGGCAACCCTCTTGCGGCCACGATCAACATCTCCGGCCATGACGATATCTATTCCATTGTGGAAACGGACCCCACCCACGGGGATTTCTACCGCTATCTGCAACCCGGAACCTACACCCTGATCGTCACCACTGCCGGCTATGACCCTAAAACCGTCCAAGTGACAGTGAACGCCAACTCCCCAACCGCCATCACGGTGGTGTTTGGCGTACTGCCCCTGGAGATCGGTCTCAATGCCGGCTGGAACCTGATCAGCCTGAACAAGGTGCCGGCCTCCTACGCGGTTGCAGATGTTTTCAGCGGGGTTACGGGCCTGCTGCAGGTGAAAAGCGAGACCCTCAGCTATGCTCCGGCGATGGACGACCACTTCAACACCTTGGTTGCCTTGAACGCGAAGGAAGGCTACTGGGTGAACATGTCCTCCCCGGCCACCCTGACCGTGGCTGGCAATCAGGTCTTTGGACAAACCACGCCCATCGAGCTCCAGGCTGGCTGGAACCTGGTGGCCTATCTGCCCGCCGCGGCCAAAACCACCGCCACCGCCCTGGCCTCCATCTCCACTTATCTGCAACAGGTGGACCACATGGGAGCCAGCCCCACCACCATGGAGCCCGGAAAAGGATATTGGGTAAAGGTTTCACAGCCCTGCACCCTCACTTATCCCAATTGATCCTGATCCTTAACCCTTCGGGGGATGGAGCGCGAGCTTCATCCCCTTTTTTCCCAACATTTTCCCTTCAGCTGTTGGAAAACAGGGCATATGGCGGATCGCCAAAACTGCCGCTCCTGCTATTTTCGGTTGACAGCATACCCCCTGTGCATGGCATGTTCCCTCGTATGGTGGCAATGGATATCACCGCTGCCACCCGGGGAGGAAACTGATGCTCAACCCAGATCCTGTCTGGTTCGTGAACGCCTTCGCGGCTGATTATTTTGGTGGCAACACCGCCGCCGTGGTTTTGCTCGCGGATTTTCCTGACGACAACCGGATGCTGGCCCTGGCCAAAGAGTTCGGTTTTTCCGAAACGGCTTTCCTGAAAGCGCTCGCGCCCGCGCGTTACCACATCCGCTGGTTCACGCCGGAGGTGGAGGTCCCCCTCTGCGGCCATGCCACCCTGGCTTCAGCCCGGGCCTTGTTTTCTGGTCCGGATAGCGGCTGTGGCAAACTAAGCTTCACCAGTCTTTCCGGCGAACTGGCGGCAACCCTGAAGGGCGATCTGATCGAGCTGGATTTCCCCGCCGAGAACTCCGCGGCCTGTTCCGTCGAACCCGCTCTGGTGGAGGCCTTGGGACCCCACCAGCCGCGGGAGTCGCTCAGCGCCAGGAACAGCCGCAACCTGGTTCTGGTTTACGCGGAACATCAGCAGGTTCTGGATCTGCAACCGGATTTTCCCCGGCTGGCGGCCATGACGGGGCTCCCCTGGCTGGGGATCGCGGTCACTGCCCCCTGCCCGGAAGGCTATATCTGCCGCTATTTCGCGCCCTGGGAGGGCATCAATGAAGATCCCGTCACCGGCTCCGCCCAAACCTATCTTGCCCCCTACTGGTCTGCCAAACTCGGACTCAGAGTGCTCAACGGCTGGCAGGCTTCCCAACGGGGCGGCACCTTCGAGGTGGAGATCAGCTCCGCCAGGGTCCTCATC
This sequence comes from Candidatus Cloacimonadota bacterium, assembly GCA_017995495.1. Lineage (GTDB taxonomy): Bacteria > Cloacimonadota > Cloacimonadia > Cloacimonadales > Cloacimonadaceae > Syntrophosphaera. Next base: position 930 of record JAGOIS010000180.1, on the reverse strand, counting down.
CGCGGCCGGGCCTTCCTCTATCTGCGGGGAAAGATCGACTCCGGCTGGAAAACAAGTCCGGTGCAATCCCCGCCGGGCAGATAAAACTTGACAGGGGAAGCTGAATACAATAGTATTAATTGGAAAGTCAGCACCCTTGGAGAATTAATGAAGAAACTGATGCCTTTGGCGATATTGCTTGCCCTTACGGCCATGTCCTATGCCGAAAGCGCCCTGCCAAGCCATCCCAATCCTGTTCCTCCCTATGTGAAACGCCACAGCGCCCTGGACAGCTATCCCTTTAAAAACGACGGTTTGGACCAACTTAGCCGGGCGGATTTTGCCCTCAACGGCAATGTCCGCAAGATGTATATCCAAACCAGCGACATCATCGGGGAACCGGGCTCTCTGCGCGATCACGTGATCGTGCGTTTCGACAGCCTGGGCAAAGTGCAAACCACCATCACCTATCCCCAGGGAACTGTGCCCCAAGGATTTCGCTATGTTTATCGTCCCGATGGGCAGCTCCTGAGAGTCGAACGCTACAATTACCAGGATGAGCTCGTCACCGGATCGCCCGATCGGGACGACATCTTCCCGCTCGCGGGCAACGACGCCGAGTATTTCCACAATGCCCAGGGCCAGCTGACCCGGATCGTCTTTTACGACGCCCAGGGCGAGATGCTCCGCGAATATGTTTACACCTACTCCGCCAAGGGTTACAGCGTCGCCCTCAACCATGCCGTGGAAAGCCGCCGCAACCGCAATCAGATCTTTTTCCACGACGCAGGGGGCAAACTCATCGCCAGCCAGAAAAAGGATGCCGAGGGCAGGTTCATCTACACCGCCAAATACAGCTTCGATCAGAACAAGAACACCGAAACCATACTGCAGGATTATCTGCACGATACCCCCACCCAAAAAACCGTCAACGTCCTGGACGCCGCCGGA
>JAGOIS010000179.1 GCA_017995495.1 Candidatus Cloacimonadota bacterium | reverse complement strand
TCTTGTGGCCTTCCACCAGGAAGGGGAGCTGCCGCCAGGAAACCCCCGTGCGCAGGGGCAGCCTGAGTATGCCTTTCCGGTCCTGGCTTCTGGCCGGCTCAAAGGCCAGGCCCAAACCCGCCTTCCAGCTGGCGATGAATTTGTCTGGATCAATATCCTGCCAGGTTTCATAATGAACATCCGCAGCCAGCTTGGTTTCAGGGAAGGGCAGGGCCGTGACGCTGAGGGAATACACCGGCGGGATCCTGTATTCGTAAGGCAGTGGGTCCTCAGTTTCATGGATCGACGAGCGGACCTCCTCGCCTTTCAGATTCACCCCCAGGCTGTAATAGGCTCCAAACGCGATCTTATCCTGATGCCGGAGATAGCCGACGGTAAAACCTGGGTTCTTGAAGTCACGGACAATCTCCTCCTCGGTGTTGAAAGCCCCAAAGCCGGCTTCCTGCTTGAAATTGCGGATCTCATGGCCGAGGTAGTAGTTGCCGCTCAACCCCACGCTGTTGCTGCCCCAGGCAAAGCTGTAGATCAGGTCCGCCTGGTAGATGTTGCGGTCCATGGAGTGCTTTTCCTTCACCTGGAGGGTATCCGGAGGCAGAAGGACCGAGAACTCGCGTTGGTTGGCAACCACGCCGGAGGAGTGGGTGTTGATCTGAAATCCCAGCCGGTGCTGTTTCAAAGGTATGCTCAGGCTGAAATAGGGGAAGTCCAGGGAATTGTCCAGATAATTTATCCTGTTGCCATCCTCATCCCTTGAACTATAGCGGTTGTAGCCTGGCATCAGTCCGGTGGAAAAGAGGCTGTGGTTGTTCAGGTTGTGCAGGGCGGGATTACCGTAGCCGGCATTGATCCTGAAGACGTCGCTGGAGCCGGTGTCCCCCATGCCCAGGCTGTAGATGTCGGTGCCGTAATAGCGGAGAGAGCTGCCATCGAAGGCGAACACGGAGTTGCCAGCCACCAGCTTCAAGCTTGCCAGTAGCAGCAGGGGAAGCAGGATTGATCTTTTCAAATTATTTCCGTTCCTTTTTCTTGTCTTTGGTGGCCACTTTGGCCGATTTTGCCGACTTGGCCGATTTTCCGCCCTTGGCTCCCCCCTTTTTGGTTGGAGGCTTCACAGGATCGGGAGGGATGCGGAAGAAGCGGAAGGCGTTGTTGAATGATGTTTCGGCCACTTCCAAGGGGGTGATGCCCCTGATCCCGGCAATCTTTTCCGCCACCAAAGGCAGATACAGCGGGCTGTTGCGCTTGCCACGGTGAGGATGCGGGGTCAGATAGGGGCAGTCGGTCTCGATCATGAACTGGTCCATGGGCATCATCCGCACCACGTCTTCCAGCTTGGAATTCGGATAGGTTACATTGCCGGTGAAGGAGATCAACCAGCCTTCATCAAGAACCTGCTGGGCAAAGATGATGTCGCCGGAAAAACAGTGAAACACCACGTCCGTGGCCTTCACTTCCTTGAGGATCTGGAAGCACTCCTGATGCGCTTCGCGATTGTGCACCACGATCGGCTTGTCATAATCCACGGCCAGGTAAGCCTGATTGCGGAATACTTCGCGCTGAACAGTGTAGGGTGAATAATTGCGAAAGAAATCCAGCCCGATCTCGCCGATAGCCAGCACATTGCTTTCCCGGGCCAGGCGCTTGATCAGCTCCGCGTCGAAATCCATGGCATCATGGGGGTGAAAACCAGCCGTGGCAAAAATGTGCAGGTGTTTTTTGGCCAGCTCGAGCGAATTCAGCGAGGTTTCCTTGTTGAAACCAATATTGATCATATATTCGATCCCGCTGTCAAAGCATTTTTGGATCAGACTCTCACGGTCTGGATCAAACTCCGGCAGATCGAGATGGGCATGCGTTTCAAACAGTCTCATTTATGGCATTTTATCCCTATTTTGGATTTAAGACGAGAAAAAATCACCGTCCCAATCTTGTCAATTGAAAAGAAACCCCAGCCCTAACAACGGGAAAGCCAGACCGGGTTTCATGCCATCCCGGGGTGCAGATAGTCCATATCAGCCGGACGCCAAAACTTCCTCTGTGACCATCCGTGCAGCGAAACTCAAGCGAGGTTTCAGGGAAGACCGGCCGCGTGGATTTTGCAGGCTAAACATCTACTTGGCAGCAGGTTTGCGCGGCCGCAATCGCAATTTGGTGGTGGCGAAAAAAAATAATCATTGACAGAATTGTAAGATTTGGGGAATTAGTAAAAAACTTACTAAAATACGAGGTTAAACAATGAAAAACATCACGAAGATTCTGCTAATAGCCATGGTCTTGCTGGCTTTCGCGCCGGCAATGTTCGCCCTCGAACAAACCATTGGCCTGCGTTTTGGCTGCAGCCAGCCGCTGAATGATTACACCAGCGAAAACTCCGAGAAAGAAGTCAACTGGATGGCAGGCCTGGGTTACGAAGCCTGGCTCAAGGATTTCGTGAGCGTGGGCATATATCCCTATTACACGAATCTGGAAGCCACTTACTTACCCACAAAAACTCTTCCCTACAAAACCCAGATCATCGGTGCTGAGATCCAAGCCCGCTTCCGTCCCACCAAGGGCGCGGTCATCAATTTCAATGATGGCGCTCTCCAGCGCATCGCCCCTTACGCCCAGATCGGCGTAGGTGCGGCTTACATTGACAACGGCGACGCTGTAAATGGCTTGGATGGTGAATTCGCGTTTCTTGCTCCCACAGCCGGACTTGGCCTTTCTTTCCAAACCAAGTGGAACCTGGATTTCGACCTGGGCGTACAGCTTGATCATGCTGTCAACGACAAAGTTGAAACCTATCCCAATTCTACAGACGCTTTCCTTAAGGATGCCCATTTCATGCCTTACGTTGGCATCGGCTACACCTTTGGCAAAAAGGGCGGCAGCGCCACCACCCTCTATCCCCGCCTCCTGCGTAACGTTGTGAGCATGGAAAAGGACTTCACCCTCGACGGCGTGCAGTTCGAATTTGACAGCGCCAAGCTCACTGCCGACGCCAAAGTCGTGCTGAAGGAAGTCGTTGATGCCCTGAAGAA
>JAGOIS010000178.1 GCA_017995495.1 Candidatus Cloacimonadota bacterium | reverse complement strand
CGCCGATCAGACCAATGTCTTCACCGGCGGCACCAATTCTGTTTACCGCCCCAATGCGCAGTTCACCTTCCGTCAAATCACGCTGGCAACTCCGGAAATCACCATAGTTCCCCACGAGACCAGCGGCGTGAACGTCTCCTGGCCGGCTGTTTCCGGCGCCAGCCAATATCAGATCCTCCGTTCCCTGGAACCCTTCGGTGTCTTTGAACACCTGGCTTACACGGACGGTCTTAGTTACAACGATACCGAAGTGCTGGACAGGGCCTTCTACCACGTCAAAGCCCTCAACGCCAAACAGGCAAAACAGATCAACTATAGCAAATAAGCACAATTCCGGCCCCGCCCCTTCAAGCTGGCGCGGGGCCGGCTTTTTTCTGCTACAAGCTGGCGATAAACGGATGGCAAAGATTGAGGCAGGGTTGCACATCCTAAAAATATTATGACCACAGGGCAGTTGCGGGAATAAGAGAAATAATGATTGACAAATCCCCGTCCCCAGTTTCTTTGCTGTGAAAAATCAAGAAATTCACGCATGAACACGGTCGTTAAGCTATTCAGATGGAACGCGCTTTCAGTCTGATAGCTCAGGTGTAAGAATCGCCCGGATACCAGTCCTGATCATGCCAAACCAAGATACTGCTCAGCCAGCTGAGCGGGGAGTAAGATTATGAACAGAAACAAAGCCGTTCTGATCATCTGCCTGGCGCTATGTGGAGCCGGGCTCATGGCCGCGGCCCCCAGCTTCGGAGAGCTTTCAGCCATCGGCATCAATACCCCGCGGGAGAGGGCCGTCGGGATCGACAAGGAAGAAGTGAACGCCTATCTCCAGGTGGGCAACGAAAGCACGGACAGCTTCACCCTCACCAACAGCGGCAGCCAGCCTATCACCTACTCCATCAACATGGAGGAATTGTTGTCCCCGGGTGGAAGTTCACTGCCTGCTCCACCGGAGGATGGGAAAAGCATTGCCGGAAGCACCCTTGTGCTCAATGCCAGCAACTACCTGCCAGGCACCACAGTGAACTGGACCTTCACCGTCACCAACGCCAGCACCGACTCTGAATGGCTCACAGACGTGATCATCACCTTCCCTGCCGGAGTCACTGTGAACAGCGCCACCAATTTCACCGGCGGCAACGGCGGCGACATGACCCCCAACGTTACCAGCGGCAACGGGGTGACCATCAATTGGCACGGCGAATCATCCAGCGGCTGGGGCGTGATTTACGGAAACGGGGATTCAGCCACAGCCACGGTCAACGTGACCATCGGCAACGTCTTCAGCGGCGATCTGACCCTGCCCTATACCATCGATGGAGATGTATACGGTTCCGCGCCCCACACTCTCAGCGGCACCATCGTTTTGCCTCAGGATATCCCACCCATCGAGTGGCTCAGCGTTCTGCCTCTCAGCGGCACCATCGCCGCCGGCCAGAACCAGACCTTCACCGCCTATTTTTCCGCGGTGGGAATGGCCGTGGGCGCCTATCAGGCCATGATCACTGTCAATACCACCGATCAGCAAAACCCCAGCCTGGAAGTTTTGGCCAACATGATTGTCTGGGATACGGGCAACCACGTTCCCGCCATCGATCTGCCGGCTGGCTTCGCGTTTGACCGCAACACCAGCCTGGATGTGGATTTCAGTTCCTACGTCTCCGACGCGGATCTGGATCCCCTTACCCTCGCCTCCAGCGGAAACGGCAACGTCCTGGTGGCAATCAACGGCCTCAGCGTCACCTTCTCCGCCGCTCTGAACTGGACCGGCAGTGAAACCATCACCTTCTCTGTTTATGACGGCGCCAACTACAACTACGACAGCGTGGTGGTTTCCGTAAACGAAATTGAGGGTCCCGGCTGGGTGCCGGTGCTGTATGCCAACAACTCTGCCACGGTCTATGGATCGGTGCACATCAACGGCCTGCCCGCCGGCCTCAACGACATGGTGGGAGCCTTTGTGGGTGGTGAGTGCCGCGGAGTGGCCGCGGTGGTCATGGATTCTGGCAATGCGTACGTGACCATTGTGGCAAACCTGGCCTCAAACGGTGAGACCCTGAGCTTCAAGATCTTCGATTACAGCGGGGACGCCATCTATGACGCCGATCAAACCTACAGCCTCAATTACGGCCAGGTTTACGGCACCAACTCATCGCCCCTGCCGATCAGCACCAACGCGGCGCTTGCCACCCCGGTGATCTCTGCCATCAGCAGGATCAGCGGCGGGTTCAGGATCGCCTGGAATGCCGTGGCCGGAGCTGACGCTTACGAGGTCTGGCGCGCGGTGGACCCCTTCGGGGAATACGAACAAGTCGGCTTCGACATCACCGGCCTGCTCTACAACGACATGACGGAATTGCCCCTGGCCTTCTACTACGTGAAGGCAGTGCGGTTCTAAGCGAGGTAATGCATGAAAAACATATTGATAATATTAGTCCTGGCCCTGCTTGCCCTGCCCCTGCTGGCAGGAGATTGGACCCAATACTACTTCCGCTTTGAACTGCTGGACAAGGCCCAGCTTTCCCAGATCAGCCGGATCGTCTCCATCGACAACGTGAAGGGAAACTGGGTCTACGCCTACGCCAATGACTTCGAGTGGTCGGAATTTGGCAAACTGGGCCTCAAAACCCAGCTCCTGCCTGCCCCGTCCAGTGAATTCCCGGCTCTGATGAGCGACAACCTGAGGGACGCGAAAGCCTGGGACACCTATCCCACTTATTCCACCTATGTAGCCACGATGAACTCTTTCGCAACCACCTATCCCAACCTTTGCCAGATCATCAACGTGGGCACCACCGTTAATGGCCGCGCCATCCTGGTGGCCAAGATCTCGGACAACGTTGCCAGCGAAGAAAAAGAGCCGGAAGTGCTGCTCACCAGCACTATCCATGGTGACGAGACCACCGGCTGGATCCTGATGCTGCGCCTCATCGACACCCTGCTCAGCCAATACGGAACAAACCCCCGCCTGGCGAACATTGTAAATTCCATGGAACTCTACATCGGTCCCAACACCAATCCAGACGGGACCTACTACGGCGGAAAA
>JAGOIS010000177.1 GCA_017995495.1 Candidatus Cloacimonadota bacterium | reverse complement strand
GGTCTGAGCGGCCCTCTGGGAGACGTGTTGAACGAGATGATCGTCGAATTCAACAAGACCCATGACGACATTGAGGTGATCGTCAACCCCATCAGCAGTTATACTGCCCTGCAACAGAAACTCTCTGCTTCGCTGCAGGTGGGAAAACAACCGGACCTCGCTCAGGTCTTTGAATCCTGGGCGGCCAAATACGAACAGGACAGGGTATTGGTCAGCATAGACAGCCTGCTCAGCAACGACCCGGATTTCACCGAGGAAGAGCTGGCGGATTTCTACCCCGTATTCATGCAGTCCATAACCTACAAGGGACAGAAGTGGTCGTTTCCTTTCAACAAAAGCGTCAGGGCTTATTTCTACAATAAAGACGCCTTCTATCGCGCCGGCCTCGATCCCGACCATTTCCCAGCCACCTGGCAGGAATTCAGGGAATATTGCCGCAAGCTCACAGCGCCAAAAACCAAGGACAAGGATGAGACCTACGGCGCGAACTTCACCGTCAATGAATGGCAGTTCGTGAACCTCCTCCACCAGGCCGGGGGCACTATCCTGGATGCCAACGACAGGCCGGTTCTGAACAGCCCGGCCGGCTTGGAGGCACTGAAATACACCCTCGATCTGGTCAACGTGGACAAAACTGCCAAAGCCTCCAAGGAAATGGATGGCCAAAATGCTTTCATGGCGGGAACCGTGGCAATGTTTGAAGGCTCCAGCGTTTCCATCACCTACATGCGCCAGCAGCCCATCAATTTCAACATCGGCTATGCCCCGCTGCCCACCTACAAGACAAACAAAAGCGCGATCAGCGGTGCCAATATCGTTATCTTCAAGAGTGGCGATCCCAAAAAGGAAAAAGCCGCTTGGGAATTCATCAAGTGGTTCACCGATACCGAGCAAACCGCCAAATAGAGCGCCCGAACCTGCTACATGCCCCTGCGCAAAAGTGCCATGCAAACCAAGACCATAATCGATTTCCTGAACACCTATCCCCAATTCCGCGGCATCTACTCCCAATTGGAAAACGCGGTCTTTGAGCCCCAGCACCCAGCCTGGTTCGTGGGGCGGGATGAACTGAAAAAATCCCTTGAAAAAGCCAAGGAGGGGATCCTCAGTCCGCAGGAAGCCTTGGATGAGGCGGCGAAGAAGCTTGCAGAGGAAATAGCCAGGGAGGATTCGTAGCAAGGTTAACGCGCATTATCAGCAATTGTTGATCTTGAGCAACAAGATGATACAGGGAAATCATATTGTCCTTGACAAGCAAGCGGGATTGGGAAAAAGGGGTCTAATGTGCCGAAGTGGTGAAACAGGTAGACGCAGTGGACTCAAAATCCACCGGACTTATAGTCCGTGCCGGTTCGATTCCGGCCTTCGGCACCAAAATGAATTGGGAGATAGTCAGACAGATTCATTTGCTATCAGGCTGCATTTTTTGTGGAATAGCGGCAAGACCACTGAATTTAATGGGATATTTTTTTCCCTGGTAAGCATAAATCAACAGCAACCGCGACGGGATTTTTTGCGCCCGCGCCAAACTAAAGTATCTCAATGGAGGTATGATGTCCACGAATAGAATATTGATCCTGGCTGCGCTGATCCTGGCCCTGAGTCTGCCCCTCGCCCTGGGCGCGATATCCCAGGCCTCGATGCTGTCTCTGACCTTTGAACCTGGCGGCAGGGCCAACGGGATGGGCAGGGCTTATTCAGCCATCGCCAACGACGGGTTTGCCGCCTGGTGGAATCCGGGCGCCACCGCCTTCAACCGCCAGTCCAAACTGGCCGGTTCACATATTCCCTGGCTGGCAGGATCTGGATTCAGCGACATGTATTACGAATACCTTGGTTACAGCCAGTATCTGAAAGGTATCGGAAACATCAATGCTCATATAACATTGCTGGACATGGGAACCCAGGAACAAACCGACGAACAGGGTAACCCGTTGGGCACTTTTCACAGCTTTGAGTTCGCCGGCAACGTCGGCTACAGCTACGATGTGATCCCCAATCAACTGGGCGTCGGAACCAATTTCAAGCTGATCTACAGTTACCTGGGGCCTGGCGGCAGCCCGACCGAACCGGACGGAAAGGCCTTTGGCTTCGCCTTTGACGTTGGAGCCAAGTATCAGGACTTTCTGGTGAATGGCACCAATCTCTCGCTGGTGATCCAGAACATCGGCCCCAACGTCACCTATATAGACCAGGAACAATCCGATCCCCTGCCTATGACCGTGCGTCTGGGAGCCGGATACAAGATCCTCGACGCGCCCATGAATAAACTGATCGTCGCGGCGGAGGCCAGCAAGGTGCTCGCCAATGAAGATCCTCTGCTCACCAGGTTTGTGACTGGTTGGGAGCACATCGAAGAAGCCATCTATGGTTTTGGCGCGGAATACACCTATCTTGACCTGATATCCCTTCGGGGTGGCTATTTCCTCGATGTGGCGGGCAATGTGGTGGGGCCCAGCTTTGGCGCGGGTATCCAATATACATTCAGCAAAAAGTACAAGCTGACCGCGGATTTCAGCATGATCGAAGCAGGAGAACTGACCGATTTCAACAAGGTTTTTTCCCTGGGCTTCGAATTCTAAACCAGCTTGAACAAGCCTGCTCCCCATGCCTTCAGGCGTGGGGAGGCTTGGGCTGTGAATGGCGATGAGAAAGTCCTTTATATTCATCCTGCTGATGCTGGCCGGCTTTCTTGCCGCGGAAAAGATCCAGCTTCAGAAGTACCCCTCCAAGCCTCTCCCCCGCCGTCACCCTAATACGCAGTTGCTGCACAAGCAGCCAAACGCGGCGAACAAGGGTAAGGCTGCGAACTTCGACCGCTTGCTGGTGATCTTGGTGGATTTTCAGCAAGAGACCACTGACGACCCCAATACCACCGGCAACGGCAAATTCCTGCTGGAACACGATCCCAATTATCTGTATCCCCTGGGCAGCCCGCCGCACGACAGGGATTATTTCCTGCAAAATCTGGAGGCGATGCGGTATTACTATCTGGCCGCTTCCGCTGGTTCCTACGATCTGCAATATGAGGTCTGGCCAGCTGACGGAGCCTACACTCTGCCTCTTCCGATGGGCTGGTACAACCCGCCCGGC
>JAGOIS010000020.1 GCA_017995495.1 Candidatus Cloacimonadota bacterium | reverse complement strand
CCTTCTCTTACTGCATCTCAACCCAGCTTGGCTTATTTATCTTGCCAACCTTGCACGGACATCCCCTTGCCTTCAAATCCAACTCCATGAGCATTGGCTTCCCCCGCTGTATACAGGTGGGCAAAATCAGTGAAGAGATGGACCTAACTTACTGTGCTGCAATAACTCAATTCTACTCATCACCTGTGTGAAGAGATGCGGAGAGTTGATTTTTTTCACCCTCAACTTCTTCAGAATCTGCCATCCAAACGCATTCAGGTTCGCGTTGATCCAATGATTTGAGGACATATCCCGCTTTTGTTACCCACTGTATCCAGGGGCTCTCTGAGCTGCATCCCATCCATATCCCATTCACTTCCCGTTGACTTCCCAATGGTTCAATGGGTACTGAAGGGGAGGCGATCAAGAGGCAAATACGCCCGGCCCCAGGGGGAAATTACCGTAACCGGCGTTACGCATAACACGATGATCGTCACTACATCAAACACCCCGCTCGGACCTGTCATTCCGGAACGCAGTGACGTCGGGGTCCCCGCGGGACAACTTGTTGGCCGGTGGGGTGATTCGAATCCAGCCCGATCGGCAATTGCCAATCCCGCTGTAGTCCAAGCTCGTTCCTCGCTGGACTCCAGCTACCCCAGCCGCCCGCCGTCATCCCGGGAAGGGGCCCCGGAATCCAAGCCCGGGCTTTGTTCTGTATCCGTTTGATCCTGTCGATCCGTGTCATCCGTGTTCCATTCTTCCTACAGACAGGGAGAAAAGGGGAAAAAGGGAAAATGTTGGCACCAGGCTGGAGTCCAGCGAGGCACGAGCTTGGACTACAGCAGACGTGGAAGGGTGAAAGGGTGGAAGGGTGTAGCCTGGCTGGAGTCGATGCTCATGCTTCGCTCGACTCCAGCAAGACCTGGCATGGACTACAGGAGGGGATAAAGGGACAAGGGGAAAAAGTTGGTGGACAGCCTGGCGTCCAGCGAGGCACGAGCTGTCTTTCCCCACACCACGGAGCGGCAGGCGTCCCGCCTGCCTGGATTCCGTCCCTTCGATCCAAGGCGCTCCACTCCGGAATGACATACGTTCGGGGCGGGCGGGTGATCTGGCTGGAGTCCAAGCTCGCCGCACTCGCTGGACTCCAGCAGGGGTGGTGGGGTGTTGGCGCGCAGGATGAGCCGGGAGATTACCGCCAGGTCAGCTGAGGTTCAGGAGCTTGTGCAATTGCAGTTGCAGCCTGGCCGGAGTGCCATCCGCCAGCATCCAGGCAGCCAGGGTTTCGGGTTTGAGCACAGAGGCCACGGGGGAGAAGAGCAGCGTCCTGCCCTCCAGGGAATTGGTTTGGATGAAATCCCGGGCGAAGCGGTAATCCGCATGGTTGGTAAGCACAAATTTCAGTTCGTCGTGAGGCCGGAGCAGCTTCAGGTTCCCTTTCATGAAAGCATCGCCGCAGCCGCTGCCGGGGCATTTTACGTCGATGATCCGGATCACCTCATCCGGCATCTCCTCCAGCCAGAGCGAGCCGTTGGTTTCCAGCAGGCAGGTGAGGCCTTCGCCGCACAAGGCGCGCAGCAGTTGGGCGGTTTCATCCTGCCAAAGCGGCTCCCCTCCGGTTACTTCCACCAGTTGGGCGGGGAATTTTCGCGCTTCAGAAACGATCCGCTCGAGCTCCATCGGGGTGCCCGGAGCCCAGGCGTAGCGGGTGTCGCAGTAGGAGCAGCGCAGATTGCAACCGCTGAGGCGGATGAACACGCAGGGGATGCCCGCGTAGGTGGATTCGCCCTGCAGGCTGTAAAAGATCTCGCAAACTGAGAGGCTCACCGGGGTTTCCGCGGACGCGGTTAGGATCGCAGTTCCTTCACCTTTTTGGTGAGGAGGGGCAGCACCTCGAAGAGATCGCCGACGATGCCGAGGTCCGCGACCTTGAAGATGGGGGCGTCGGGATCCTTGTTGATGGCGATGATGTAATCGGCGGAGGACATCCCGGCCAAATGCTGGATGGCGCCGGAGATCCCGCAGGCGATGTAGACCGTTGGTTTGACGGTTTTGCCGGTTTGGCCCACCTGATGGGAATAGGGGATCCACTCCGCGTCCACGGCGGCGCGCGAAGCTCCCACGGCCCCTCCCAGCGCGGCAGCCAGTTCCTCCAGGAGGGCAAAGTTTTTGGCGTCTTTGAGCCCCCTGCCCCCGGAGACGATGATGTTGGCCTCGGTGATGTTGGCCAGGGTGGTGGCTTCAGGCTCAAAGCCCAGCCAGGCGCAGTCCTCTTCGTCAAGGTCGAACGACACCTGCGCGCGGATCACGATCCCGGAGCGGCCGTCGTCACGCGGCAGCGCGTTCATCACCTTGTGGCGCACGGTGGCCATCTGGGGCCTGTGGTTGGAGGTGACGATGGTGGCCATGATGTTGCCGCCAAAGGCGGGCCGGGTCTGCAGCAGGTTGCCGGAGGCGGGATCGTAATCCAGGCCGGTGCAATCCGCCGTGAGCCCGGTGTGCAGCCGCACCGCCACCCGGGGGATGAAAGACCTTCCCGTGACCGTGGCTCCGGCGAGGATGACGGCGGGTTGGTAGGTTCTGGCCAGCTCCGAGAGCGCTTTGGCATAACGGTTGTCGCGGAAGTGTTTCAACTCCGGGTCATCCACCAGGATCACCTGATCGGCCCCGGCGGCGATGAGTTCCGAGGTGAGGCCTTCGATCCCCGAGCCCAGCAGGACAGCGCTGAGTTCGGTGGCCATCTGGTCGGCGAGTTCGCGGCCCCGGCCGAGAAGCTCGAAGACCACGGGGGCGATCGATCCGTCCTTCTGCTCGGCGAAGACCCAGATGCCCTGATGATCCTGGAGGTCGGCCTGGACTTCGCCTTTTTTGCGGATCACGATGGCGTCGAACGGACAGGCTTGCACGCAGGCTCCGCAGAGGGTGCATTTTTCGGCGTCGATCACGGCCAGTTTGTCCACGATCCGGATGGCGCCGTAGGCGCAGGCTTTGAGGCAGGCGCCGCAGCCCACGCAACTTTGGTCTATAACTTCGATCATATCTAAACTCCCAAGAAGGCAATGGGTTTTGAGGGCCGCGATTCTGTCAAGCCGTTTTTGCCCCGCGGGGCTGGATGCGACAGTCTCCGCTTTCCAGGGGCGGAAGGGGGCGCTTGTGGAGAAAATTCCACTCAAAAGCGGGCATAACAAGCAAAAAACATGAATAAATAGCTTGACATTGGTGAGCATCCTTCAATTATTTGACAGCAATACAATCGCATAGTTGTGCGGATTTTGTGATGCCAGCCGCGATCGATCCGGTGATACATTAACTCAGCGCCCTTCCGTTGCCGGGAAGGCTCTGAACCCTGCCAAATTTACCAACCTTCCCGCAAGGAGAACATCATGAAGAAGACAATTCCTGCCCTGACCTTGGTTTTACTCTGTTTTGCCTCTCTGGCCGGAACTTCGGTGGCCAGGGAGGAGGTGATCGAGATAGGGGGAAAATGGCTGCGGAACGCCTTTCCCGAGGCTCCGCCCAAGTTGATCGAAACCACCACGGCGGTCGAACAGGAAGGGATGATCCTGTATTACATCCTGTCCGCCAGGGACGGCGGCTGGGTGCTGGTGGCCGCTGACGACGCCGCGATGCCCATCCTGGCATACAGCGACACCGGCAGGTTTGAGTATCCCATCACCTGTCCGGCCACGGCTTACTGGGTGAGAAACTACGAGGAGCAGATCGCGGAGGCGATCTTGGGCCAGTTTTCCAACCGCGAGACCAGGCCAGCCTGGGACCAGATATTGACCGACAACCTGCCTCAACAGGATGGCAGCCGGGCTGTGTCACCCCTGTGCGCGACCACCTGGAACCAAAACCATCCCTATAACAACTATTGCCCTTCCCAAGGCGGCATCACCGCCTACGCGGGCTGCGTGGCCACCGCCATGGCGCAGGTGATGAAGAAATGGAACTGGCCCCCCCAGGGTGTGGGGATGCACAGTTATCAGGACGGATCAACCTATCTGCCAAATTATGGGACTCTGGGAGTGAGCTTTAACATCGCCTACAACTGGGCTTCCATGCCGAACTCCATCTCCTCAGTGGATCCCGACATCTGCACCCTGATCTACCACTGCGGTGTCTCGGTGGACACGGACTATGGATCGGCAGCTTCAGCCGCCCTGGTCTTCACCAACGATGCCATGGAGAAGTTCTTCAGCTACGATCCCGCCGCTCAATGGTTATGGCGGTACCCCTATTCTGACGCCACCTGGGACGGCATGATGAAGGGTGATCTGGATCTGGGCCGGCCCATCGTTTACCAGGGATACAACGCGTCCAACACCACCGGGCACAGCTTCGTGATGGACGGATACGACAATAATTCCCCCACCGGATTCCACTTTAATTTTGGCTGGGGCGGGGCCTATGACGGATACTTCACCTTGAACAATCTCGTTCCGGTTTCAGGAACGGATTTCAGCTATTTCCAATGGGCTTATTACAATATCCAGCCCGGGGTGAACGTGGCCGGCACCATCAGGGACGCTTCCTCCAATCCGCTGCCCAATGTGAGCGTCAGTTTCAGCGGCGCGGGCACCGCGGTCACTGACGCCAGCGGCTTTTACAGCCTTCCCCTGCCCATGAACTACAGCGGAACCGCCACCCCTGCTTTGAGCGGCTACACTTTCAACCCCAGCTCCAGAACCTACACCAACATCACCACCCTTTATCTCAACCAGGATTACACCGGCGCCCTGGCGGTTCCGGCGGACCCTTCCAACGCTGTGGCCACTGCCGTGGGTTACGATACGGTCCAATTGACCTGGACGGACAATTCCAACAACGAGACTGGCTTCAGCATCGATTGTAAACTGGTCACGGACCTTAACTGGTATTTCCGCGGCACGGCTCCGGCCAACGCCAATAGTTTTGTGGACTTCGGTCTGATGCCCCTGCAGACTTACATCTACCGCGTAACTGCCTTCAACGGGGCCGGCAACTCCAATCCAGCGATCTCAAACCAGGTGACGACCCTGGCTCCGCCGCCGCCCTCGGGTTTATGGACACCAAGCGTCAATTTCACCGATGCCTGGCTGCAATGGACCGAAAACGGCTCCACCAATGTTTGGGACATCGAATTCGGCCCTCCGGGATTTACTCCCGGAACGGGGATCTATCTTCCCCTGATCCCCAACAACCCCTTCAACCTGCAGGGCTTGCAACAAGGCACGCCCTACGACTGGTATGTGCGCTCCTTCTATCCAGGCGTGAACGTTTACAGCTCCTGGGCCGGTCCCGGCAGCTTCGTCACCCAGGGCACTCCCACTCTGCCGTATCCCTGGTTCGAGAACTTGGAGGCAGGTTTTGTGAATATGGTCAGCGATCCTGCCAGCCAGACGCCCTGGCTGATCGACACAACGCTTTGCTCCGAAGGCGCGCAATCCGCCTGGAACGCATATCAGGCCAACAATACGAATATGCTGACCACCACCTATACTTTCTCCCTGGCAACCGCTGTCAATCCTATGCTCTACTTCCACCAAATAGCCAAAACAGAAAACAATTGGGACCACTGCTACGTGGAAATCTCCCCGGACGGAGGCCTCAGCTGGATGATCCTGATGCCCCATGAATACCTGGGATCGGGAAATTATGTGCCTCCCGCCTACAATAATCCTGAAGGACCCTGCTTCATGGAATCATCCTATCCGGAATGGGGAACCGGGAATACCGTGCCGGACAACAGCTGGTGGAAACCGGAGATGTTCAGTCTCCAGGCCTATCTGGGCCAGCCCAACGTGATGTTGCGCTTCCGTTTGAAATCGGATGGCTCTGCCCAAAGGCATGGCTGGCATATCGACGATGTGCGGGTTATGGAAGCCCCCCAGTACGATTTCGCGGTGGATTTTCCTCCCGATGGCTATCTGCTGGCCGGAGGCAGCGTGGATTATACTGTGACCATCAGGAACCTGGGCGCCCAGCCGGATAATTACAATCCCGCCCTTCAAGGCATGGGGGCCTTGAATTACACCCTTTATGAGATGGATGGATCCACTCTGTTGCCAGCCACCGTCAATGTGCCACCCTTTGGCAAATATCAATTCATCATGCGGGCCACAGATACAGGATTGGTGGCCCACAGGACAGTAGACCACGAATCTCTCAGCGTGATCTCCGCCACCACGGGGACCGGATTTGTGCGTCTGTTCGGCACCACCTATCTGCTGGGCGATACAGCCGGCAATCCCATCGTGATCAACGCCCTGCCTTACACGGATTCCTTTTCCACCGCCCAGTACAATCACGATTATGGCCCGTATGGCGTGGCCGGCGGCCTGGTGAACCTGCTTAATCCCATCACGGGATACTACAGCGGAACCCTGACTCTGGGCAGCTCCAAAGACGTGGTCTATCAGCTTACCCTGAGCCAACCCACCCTGCTGAGCGTTGATCTGGCGGGATCATCCTACGACACCGCCCTGGCAGTGGTCACCTCGCCCGGTACCAATCCCGGGGATGTGCTCCTGATCGATGATGACGGACCCACCCAGGTGTCATACGTGGACAGCGGCTGCAACTATGTGCCCGCGGGAACCTGCTTCATAGTGATCGGCGGCTACTCGGCAGCCACAGGCAATTACGTCCTGAATGTGGTGGCATACCCGCCTCCGGTCCAGCCCGCCGTAACCATTCAGCTGGATACAACCAACAATCAGGTGATCCTTACCTGGGCCCAAAATACTGTGATGACCTACGATGTTTACAGCGACACCAACCCAGTGGGCAGCTACTCCACCCAGGAGGCCAGCAATCTCAACGCGGGAAGCCTCACCATCAGCCCTATCCCCTCACCGATGATGTTTTACCGGGTGGTGGAAAAGTTCTGCTTTCCAGCTCACGCCAAGGATAGCCCAGGCACGATCGATCCCTTTAAAAAGGAATAAACCGAAACAACCCTCCAGTCCTCGCGCCGGGTCTCAAAACCCGGCGCTGTTTGTGGCCACGTGCCTGCCTCCGGAACAGGGCTCAGGCAGGGCGCGGAGCTGGCCCTGAGGAAAGGAATATGGGGGGATGGAGGCTGGGCCAGGACATCCCGTTACAGGGCCGCAGGCAGGAATTTTATTGACTGGAAGCGGCCGGGCGGATTTGATGCGCCAAACTGAACTTAGGTGCAAGATGAAGAAACTATATCTGATATTGACTCTATCCTTGGCCGCCGCCGGACTGTTTGCCCAGTTGGGGCTGTTCGGCCTGGCTTATGAAGATGACCTGAACACCGCGGATTCCCTGATGGTGCAGCAGGGATTTTTGGCCCGGGAAGTGATCGGCAGCATGGTGCTCTATACCTCGGATTTCAATCCCCTGATCGATCTCGTGGTGCTGTATGTGGATCCCGACACGGAGATCCTGCATGGTTGGAGCGTTGTTTACAACAAGGATAACACACCCCAGCAGGATAAATTCATCCTCGACCAGATGCACCGCATGCATGGGGAAAGCGTTTTGGTGGACAAGGACAAGGGCTCGGTTAGCTGGATCTTTGATGAAAGCAGGTCCGCGGTCTATGCCTATTCGCCCCAGGGAAATCTGCGCGTGCTCTACTACGACTTCACCCACGCGGAATTGTTTGCCCCGCCCTCCGGCGAACAGGCCAGCCAGGACCCTCCTCCGGTGCTGGAATAGCCGGTTCAATATTCTGCCGGCCAGGATTGCCCCTTTGTGCTTGACAAAAGCGGCCAGTCTGAATAAATGAAACTTCACACCACAATTCATAACACAAATGCACCAAGTATCATAGGGAGTTGAACATGAAAACCGGCGGCTGCCGCTTTGGCACACATCGCGTTATTGAACCCTTGGGAGTTTTGCCCCAGCCCGCGAGGGTTTTGAACAATGACATGAGCGAGATCTGGGACAACGAATTGCTCCTCGACGTAATTCGCTTGAATGTTGATTCAGCCTCTTTCCACCAGATCAGGAACAAACTTGTCGCCCAGGGCCACACCGACTTGGAGCAGGCCTTCGCGGACCATGCCATGGACCTGGTGAACCGCACCGGCAAGCACAAGAACGAGGACACGGGCTCCGGCGGTATGCTGATCGGCCGCGTGGCCCAGATCGGGCCCAAGTTTGAAATGGAGGACGAGATCGTGGTGGGCGACACGATCGCCAGCCTGGTCTCGCTATCCCTCACCCCGCTGAAGATCAACCAGGTCAAGCGGGTGCTGCTGGACAAGGACCAGGTGGAGATCGAAGGCCAGGCGATCCTCTTCAGCAGCGGCATCTATGCCAAACTGCCTGACGACATGGATGAGAACCTCGCTTTGTCAGTTCTGGACGTGGCCGGCGCTCCGGCGCAGGTGGAACGCCTGGCCAAACCCGGCGACACCGTGGTGATCCTGGGCGCCAACGGCAAGAGCGGAGTGCTCTGCAACGCCATCGCCCGCGAGCGGGTGGGCGTTTCCGGCAAGGTGATCGGCATCGTGCGCAATCCCTCTTACATCGAGACCTGCAAGCTAACCGGCTGCAACGAGGTGATCATCGCGGACGCCACCGACGCCCTGACCATCCAGCAGGAGGTTTCGCGCCACACGAGAGGCCAGATGGCCGATGTGGTGATCAACGTGGTGAACATCGAAGACACGGAGCTTCCCTCCATCATGGCCTGCAAGGACCGCGGCCTGGTCTATTTCTTTTCCATGGCCACCTCCTTCACCAAGGCCGCCCTGGGCGCGGAAGGCATCGGCGCGGATGTGGACATGATCCTCGGCAACGGCTACGCGCGCCATCACGCGGCGATCTCCATCGACCTGCTGCGCCGCAACCCCGTGCTGATGAGACTTTTTAAAGAAAGATACACCGATCAGTGAGGTAAGTTGAATGGCAAGCACAAGCAAAATCCGCTCGATCGCCAGCCTGAAAGAATGGAACGATTGGCACTGGCAGATCCGCAATCGTGTAACCGATTTCCAGACCCTGAAGAAATACATCCAGCTGCAGCCTGAGGAAGAGGCCGTCGCCAAATCCAAGGGTTTTTCCTTTCGCATGGCCATCACACCTTATTACCTTAGCCTGATCGACCCCAGGAACCCGCTGGACCCCGTGCGCCTGCAAGCCATACCCCGCATCGCGGAAAGTCATATGGATGCTTCCGACATGCCCGACCCCCTGCACGAAGACGCCGACGCGCCAGTCCCCGGCATGACCCATCGTTATCCAGACCGCGTGCTGTTGCTGCTCACGGACCAGTGTTCCATGTATTGCCGGCATTGCACCCGGCGCCGCAAAGCAGGTGAATACGACGCCCCCATGCCCAAAGAGAATGTGGACAAAGCCATCAAATACATTGAAGAGCACAAGGAAGTGCGGGACGTGATCCTCTCCGGAGGAGATCCGCTCACCCTGAGCGACGCCCGCATCGATGAGATTCTGGCGCGCCTGGCCAAGATCAAACATGTGGACATTGTGCGCATCGGCACCAGAACGCCGGTGGTGATGCCCCAACGCATCACAGACGAACTGATCGGCGTGCTCAAAAAGTACAAGTTCGTGTGGCTGAACACCCATTTCAACCATCCCCAGGAGATCACCAAAGATGCCGCGGCCGCCCTGGCGAAACTCGCCGAAGCGGGCGTGGTGCTTGGCAATCAATCCGTGCTGCTCAAAGGCGTGAATGACCATGTGGATGTGATGAAGGCTTTGGTGCACGCGTTGGTGCGCAACCGCGTACGCCCCTATTACATCTATCAGTGCGACCTTTCAGAGGGGATCGCGCACTTCCGCACCCCTGTCTCCAAAGGCATCGAGATCATCGAATCACTGCGCGGGCACACCTCCGGCCTCTGCGTTCCCACCTACGTTGTGGACGCTCCCGGCGGGGGCGGAAAGATCCCCGTGATGCCAAACTACATCATCTCGCAGATGCCGGGACGGGTGGTGCTGCGCAACTATGAGGGCTTCATCACCGCCTATACGGAGCCGGAATTCGCCGCTCTGGAAGACCGGAAATACAAAGCCCGCTGCGCGCCCGAACGCCAGTCCACGGAAGGCGTGATGGCCTTGCTGCGGGGCAAAAAAGTCTCCATCGGGCCAGCCGACACCCGCCGCAACCAACGCCGAAAAAAATAGACCGGAAAGTGGCATGGAAAAAACAGCGGCTCCCCTGGAGTGGATCAAGGACGGGGATGTTCGCGCGGTGGCGATCGTAGGCATCTGCAAGAACGCCGGCAAGACCACCCTGCTAAACCATATCCTCAGCCTGCGCCCCAAACATCACTGGGGGGTATTCAGCACCGGATTGGACGGTGAGGCCGTCGATACTCTTTTCCGGATTCCCAAACCTGCCGTCAAACTTGGTCCGGGAACCATCTTTTGCTGTGACACAGCGGCCCTGGACAAACTCGGCAGCAGTGTGGAAGTTTTGGAAAAACCGCCGGTCGGGTCGGTTTCACGGACTCTCTGGCTGGCCCGGAGCCTTGTCTCCCTGGAAACGGAAATCACCGGTCCAGGCTCCGTCGCGGAACAGGTAAGGGTGTTGCGCCGCATGCGCTCCCACGGGGCTGCCACAGTGCTGATCGACGGTTCCCTGGATCGGAAATCCATTGCCTTGTCCGAGGCCATGGATGCGGTTATCGTGTTGATTGGAGCGAGTTTTGGCCCCATCCCCGCCATTATCTCCGAGCTCAGGCGTTTGACTCTGCTCAGCGCGCTCCCCAGGGCCCAAACGGAACCCGGTGAATACCAACTGCTGCTGGGCGCGGATCAGCTCCTTGCCCTGCAGGAAGGGGCGTGGACACCAACCGGCCTGAAGTCATTAATGGGGAATGCGCCAGCCCTGAAAAACTGGTTGGAAAAAGATTTGGCGGCTCTCTACATTCCAGGCGCCCTCACTGACGTTGTTTACACGGCTTTGAGGGAAGCCCTGGCCGTATCCGGCGCCACGATCATCTTCCGCCATCCTGAGTGCCTGAAACTGGGGTTGAACCGGCTGGAGCGCTTGGTGGATGAGGTTCGGCCCCAGGTGCTGATCCCCTTTGGCGTCAAGGCTTGGGTTCTGAATTCAGCGGCTGTGGGCACCCAGTCCGTCGATGCCTTGGATTTCCGGGGCAGGATCCGCCAGGCCTTTCCTCAGCTTGAACTTTCAGATATAAGGGAGCTTGCGTTATGAGCGACAGAGAAACGATCACCAACCGCACGGTCAATTATGGCCTGTTCAGCAATGTCATCCTGGCCATCATCAAATCTTTGATCGGCATAATCGGCCATTCCCAGGCCTTGCTGGCCGACGGGATAAACTCAACCTCCGATGTGGTTTACTACGTGGCGGTGAAGGTCTTCATGCGCCAGGCCAACAAACCAGCCGACACCGAACACCCCTTCGGACACCGGCAGTTGGAAAGCATTTCCGCTTTGGTGGTGGGCGCGTTCATCATCACCACCGGCATTGCCATCTTTTGGGAATCCATCAACAAGGTTTTCGACCTGGCCACCACCGCTTCAAGCCCGCAATCCTCGCTGTGGGTGTTGGTGATCGTCGCTGCCACCCTGCTGATCAAGATCTATCTGCTCACCCTCACCCGCAAAAACTACCGCCAAACCGGCAATCCCACCCTCAAAGCTCTTGCCAACGACCATTTGAACGACATCATGGCCTCAGGGGCAGTGATCGTGGGTGTTGTGGCGGCCCGCTTGGGATTGAGGTGGATGGATCCCGCGGCCGGCGCGATCGTGGCCCTGTTCATCTTCAAAACAGGCGTGACCATTCTTTTGGAATCCTCGGCTGAGTTAATGGATGTGATTCCGGATAAAGAATTCAGCGATACCGTGATGAAGATAGCGCTGTCGGTGGATGGGGTGCGCCGCATCGGAGACCTGGGAGTGCACCGCTTCGGCACTGTCTACACGATCGAGATGACGATCTGCGTTGACGGCTCCATCAGCGTTGATGAGGGCAACACCATGGCCCACCAGGTGGAGCAGAAGTTGCTGGATCATTACGAGGGCGGCCTGCGCCGGGTGATGATCCACTTCCATCCTGAGACGGCGCAGAGCCAACCGGCCTGAAAACCTTGCCTCAAGAAGCCAAAACAAGCTGAACGGCTGAATCCAGTCCAAACACAATACTTCAGATAAGAAAAGGGACCAAAAGCAGTAGCTGCTTCTGGTCCCTGATAACTCTACCAGCCGTTGATCTAACGGTCCGGGTGATTCAGGTTTTGCTCAAAGCTGGATCGTCCTTCCGGCGGAGCCAAGATCGTAGAACTCCTTGCGGTTGTCGATGATGTTCAGCTTCTCGCGTTCCCCCCGATACCAGTTGTTCAGGTATTCGCTTTCAGCCTTTTTTCTCGCGTCCTCCATCAGTTTGGTTTTATCCTTCACCCAAACGGCGGGATCCGGAAGCTGGTGCTTGTCCACCTGCACCAAAAACCAGCGCAAGGGTTGGCTGATCAGGGGAGCGAAACTGCCTTCCGGAGTGTTGAACAGAGCTTCTTCAAGGGCAGGGTCCATGCCGATGGAGCTTATCTTGTCCCCCTTTTTGTGCGCTGTGACCTCCACCACCAGGATGCTGTCGCGTGCAGCCGCCTCCAGATATTGTTCCGGCTTGATTTCACGCACAAAGTTCTGCACTGTTTCCTGCATCTGGAATCCCCGTTTGGAAGCGGTGGCTTGGTTCATGACCCGGGAGCGGACTTCTTCAAAGCTTGGATAATAAACGGGATAGACACCTGAGATCTCGCAGACAAAGGCATCTCCCGAGGGAGCGTTGTAGATCTCGGCCAGGGTCCCCTCCGGATTGTCAAAGGCGAATTTCACCAATCCCGCGTCCCTTCCGACACCCGGAACCATGGCGTCCTTGGCTTGGAAGACCCCGGTTTCCTCCAGCTTCATCCCCAGTTCGCCTGCCGCTGTCACTAGCCCATTTTGTTTGGCCAGTTCGAACAGTTTTGAGGTTTGGGTTTTCATCAGCTGCTGGGTGGTGGCGCTGGCTTGGATCATGATCAGGATGTGGCTTGCGGACACTTCCTCCCGGCCATCGACTTCACGGCGGTCCTGGGTCTTGATGATGTGCCAGCCGTAACTGGAGCGCACAGGCTCGGAGATCCCGCCCACCGGGGTGTTGAAGGCCGCCTCTTCAAATACAGGCACCATCCGCCCTCTGCCAAACCAACCCAAGTCACCGCCCTTGGCAGCGGATCCCGGATCCTGCGACTGGGCACGGGCGATCTCGGCAAAATCCGCTCCAGCCTTGAGATCGCGGTGGATCTGCATCACCCTTTCATACACCGCCAGAGAGTCTTCGCGTGACGGGGTTTTGGGGATCTTCACATAGCGATAGCGGCGACAATCGTCCTTGCGGTATTCCTCCAGCCGCGCATTGAAATAGGTGATGGCTTCATCTTCGCTGGACACCACACTGACCAGTCGGTTGGCATCGAAAAAGATGATTTTGGCGTCCACCAGCTCGTTGTCATGCTCCCACTGGGCTTTGACGCTGTCTTCCACCACGGTGGCCTCAGAGCGGACGGTATCCAATAATTTGCTGTACTGATACAGTTCCCTCACCTCTGCCAGCACGCTTTCCCGGAATTCCTTGTTATCGGTGAGCGCTTTTTCATACAATTTCTGGTCAAATCTTCCCTTGGTCTGCAGGTCGGGGATCTTTTTCACCGCCGGGGAGGGATTCTTTTTCGCTTCGCGGAGCAGCTCCTGCTGGGTGACCTTGACCTTGCCGTTTTTAATGGCCTTGTCGTAAATGTAGCGTCCCACCAATTCTTCCCAGCAACGGTTGTTCAGCCCTGCCTTGTCCTGGTCAGTGAGGGGCTTGCCGGCTTTGCTCTTGTGATAGTCGAAATATCTGGCCAGGATCTTGTCGTATTCCCCATACGTGTAGGTCTTCTCGTCGATCTTGCCGACGATGGCCTTGGGGTCCCTATCCTTGGCGCCCAGCATCACAGCGGCGAGCACCAACAGTGTAAAAATCACTCTTTTCATCTGGTCTCCTGAAATATCTGTTACATTACATATACCATCAACGGGATATGTTTCCTGTAAATTTACCCGCCCCGAATACGTCAACTGAAAAATCATAAGCCATGCCGATCCGGAGGAAGGGCCTGGGCAACATTTTCTCTGCGGGATAAGGCTGTTTGCTGTGTCTAAAAAGCAGTTGACAAATATCCGGATTTCTGGGTAATGGCCCAGCGTGGATGGTCAACAGACGCTCGAGCAAAAACAGATGATTATGAGGTGAAAAATGAAACGAAATACAAGCCGCAAGGCCTATCCAGCGATCTTGCTGTTGTTATGGTTTACCGTGGTGGCCTGGGGGCAATCGCTGACCCCGCAGGTTCCGGCCGTTCCAGAATCCACCTCGCAGGCCATTCCGGACAGCCTGCTCACCAAGGACGGCGCCCTGAAGGTGCTCCCGGTGTTTACGGACAGCCTGCAGGCCTGGACCAGCCGCAGTCCCAGATACATAGACGACGGCTACTACATCATCATCCAAAAAAGCACCCGCAAGCTTCATCTCTATAAGGACGGCGTTCTGC
>JAGOIS010000176.1 GCA_017995495.1 Candidatus Cloacimonadota bacterium | reverse complement strand
GTCCTCAACGAAGGCCGGTCGAACAGCACCGCCCTGAGAATCCTTGACACCAGCGTGGAGCTTACCCGCCGCAGCTATGAACTGAGCAAAGGTACTTTCCTGCCCAGCCTGATGCTGATCGGCAGCAGCGAGTTCAGTGAAAACGGGATCGACCGGTATGAGTTTGAAAAATCGAACCAGATCATCCTCAACGCCTCCGTGCCGCTGCTTCCGCAACTGGGCAACTACGCCAACCTGCAGAAGGCCAGGTTCAACCTCCGCAAAGCCCAATTGGAAGCCAAAACCGCCACCGACGGCATCCTGCTGGGAACGGAAGCGGCCGTTCTGAATCTGGTGAGCGCGGCCAAACAGGTGCGGGCCACCAAGCTGGCGCTGGAATACACCAGGCAGAGCTTTGAGCAACTGCAGCAGCGCTTCCGCATGGACCTGATCTCGTCCAAGGACCTCCTGGACGCCGAACTGATGCTTTCCGCGGCCCGCATATCCCATGCCAACGCAATTTACAACTATCATAAAGCGCGCGTCAGCCTGATGCAGGTTCTCGGCCTCACCGACGCCGCCAAACTCGACGCAATGATCTTAACGGGAGTGAATCAATGACCAGATACATATCGACAATCGCTTTGGCCCTGCTGCTGGCGCTCACAGCCTGCGGAAGGGGCAGGGGTCCCGCGCCCAAAACAGAGGAGGATGTTCAGCCGGTTACCGTGGAGGAAATGGTCCCCAGGGAACTCGACGACTTTATCACCGTTTCCGGAAAACTGGAGGGCGCCACCAATTTCACCATGAGCAGCGAGGCCTCCGGGCTCGTGCTGCAGATGAACAAGAAACTCGGTGACCGGGTGAGCCGCGGCGAAAGCATTGGCAGGCTGGACAACCAGGCCTATATGGACCGCCTGGCCCAGGCTGAGGCCGGGCTTTCAGCGGCGCAGGCAGGGTTGGACACAGCCCAGCGCAATTTGAACTACGCCGAGGAATCGCTGAAACTGAAGCTGATCTCCCAGGCTGAATACAACAACGCCCTTTCAGCCTTTAAGGGCGCCAGGGCTGCTCTTGACGGAGCCAAAGCGGGAGTGCAGCAAGCCCGTTCCGCTGCCAACGGCTCCAGGTTTGTGGCCCCGGAATCCGGCATCATCTCCAATCTCAACATCAGCGCCGGCCAGTATATCACGGCCGGAATGCCTGTTGCCACCATCGTCAACGACAGCCGCCTCATCCTCAAGACCGGGGTGGGCGAAACCCAGATCGCCAAACTCCGCAAGGGCCAGCCAGTCCAGATCAGCTACCCCGGATTGGCCGCCCCCTTGAGCGGGTCTGTGAGAGGCTTCGGCATCACCCCCCTGCCCAATTCCGCCACCTACCCCGTTGAGATCGACATCCCCGCCAACCCCGGCCTCCTGCCCGGCATGGTGGTGTCCGCGAAGATCCTCACCGAGCGCTATAGCGGCCTGCTCTATTCCTCGCTCACCTATTTTTCCAATGAATTCGGCCGCAATTTCGCCTATGTGGTGGATGCCAAGAACATCGCCCGCAAGCGCGAAGTGAAGCTCGGCCGCGTGATCGGGGAATTTGTGCTGATCGAATCCGGCCTGGAGCCGGGCGACCGCGTGGTAACCAGCGGCGCGGAAAACCTGGAGGACGGCGGCAAGGTGGAGGTCAGGAAGTAGCCCATGAAAGTAGCCGAAACTTCCATCAAATACTCCATCCTGATCAACCTGCTGGTGATCGCCATCGTGATCATGGGGATTTTTTCCCTGATCCGCCTGCCCCGCGAAGAGTTTCCCGCCGTGGAATTCGGTCGCGTGCTGGTGATCACCGTCTATCCCGGCGTCTCCGCCGAAGAGATCGAACAGCTGGTTACCAACAAGGTGGAAACCGAACTGGGCGACCTGCCCAACCTGGACAAGATCGAAAGCACCTCCGCGGAAGGCCGCTCCACGGTTTCGGTGTCCTTCACCACCGGAGTGGATTCCGAAGAGGCCTACGACCTCGTTTCCCGCGAAATGACCAAGATCACCGACCTCCCCTCCGACGCCCTGGACCCCATGGTGATCCGCCTGGCCATGCGCGAGCTGAACCCCATCGCCCAGATCGTGATCGGCGGAGATTTCCAGCCCCTGCCCCTGCGCGAACTGGCCGATGACCTCAAGGACGGCATCCTCAGGGTGGAAAACGTTTCCAAGGCCGAACTGGTGGGCGCCCGCGACCATCAGATCTGGGTGGATGTGGACCAGGCCCGCATCGATGCCTATGGCCTCAGCCTCAGCGACGTTTCCGCCGTACTCCAGGGCCGCAACCTGAACATCCCCGGCGGAACCGCCAAATACGGAAAATCCGAATTCCTGGTGCGCAGCCTGGGCCAGTTCAACAGCACCGAAGAGATCGGCCGCATGATCGTTACTTCCGATGCCAGCGGACGCGCCATCCGGATCGCCGACGTGGCCACCGTGCGCGACACCCTGTCCAAGATGCAGACCCGCGCCAAGCTGAACGGCCGCGACGGCATCAGCATCTTCGTTTACAAACAGGGCGACGGCAATATCATCAAGGTGATGGAGGACGTCCGGGCCTATATCGCCGAGTTTGAAAAAACCCACCCCGGTGCCCTGATCAGCGTGCGCAACGACGGTTCCATCGACGTGAAGAACGGCATCGGCGCCCTGGGCAAAAACGCCCTCATCGGCATCATCCTGGTGTTCGCCGCCCTGTTCATCTTTCTGGGCTGGCGCAACGCCGCTTTTGCCTCCACCGGCATCCCCATTGCCATGCTCATCACCTTCATCGTGATCCCCCTTTTCAACATCACCCTGAACAACCTCACCATTTTCGGGCTCATCATCGTGGTGGGCATGGTGGTGGACAATTCCATCGTGGTGCTGGAAAATATCCACCGCTACCGCGAACTGGGCTTCGACCACAAATCCTCCATTTCCGAAGGGGTGAACCAAGTGATCTCGCCTGTCTTCGCCTCCACCCTCACCACCGTGGCCGCCTTCATGCCGATGCTGCTTACCGGCGGGATCATCGGGCAGTTCCTCTCCGTGTTTCCCATCGTGGTAACCGTGGCCCTGCTGGCTTCCTGGTTTCAGGCCATGGTGATCCTGCCCACCAATGTTTACCAGTTCGGGCACCGCCTGGACGCCA
>JAGOIS010000019.1 GCA_017995495.1 Candidatus Cloacimonadota bacterium | reverse complement strand
CTCCATCAGCTACGTGGACGCCGCTTCCGACTACGTGAAGGTCGAGTGGAACGCCATCCCCAACGCCAACTTCTACCAGGTCTGGGGCAGCAACGATCCCTTCGGGACCTACAGCTTCCTGGGCGAAACCACCGACGCTTACTGGAACGACATGGACCTCGGCCAGATGATGCGCTTCTACAGGATCATCGCCTCGGATGAATCGTACCTGATAACCAAATAACCAACAAACCAGATACCCTCAAGCCCGGCCCTCAAAGCCGGGCTTGTTGTTTATACGGCTTCCTTGATGATTGATCTTCATATGGTATCAGGAGCACCACAGAAATTTTTCAATTGGCAAAGAAAATGCTTTATTATGGGCACGTGTTTCCTGGTTTGCAGAATTCGCTGATAATTCCGCTGGACAAAGCGGTAGAATAGCGATTCTGACTACCACCACTTGATGAAGTGGAAATGCAGCTTATTCGTGATGTGATATTTTTCGCCCCCAAGCACTACATTACTTGGGATACATTCAATACTCATATAAACCGTCAGGAGGAAAACTGATGAAAAGAACACTCTTGTTGCCGTCTCTGCTGATGCTGCTAACATTCGCTCTAGCCGCGGAGACGATCACGACCGGAAGCGGAGTCAACTCCGTTGCCGTTCTCAGCTCTTCAGCGTCTGAAACTGTATTGCAGTATCAGATCGGCAAATTTGACACCCTGCCTGTGAGGATCGGGGGGGATGAATGGTTCCATATCAACCTTCCCAAGGAAGGGATCACTCAGGACAAGGGCTTGCCCCAGCTTCCCGTTTTTAATCGCAGTATCATAATTGACACCACAGCCCGGATGCGGCTTGAGCTCTTCGATGCGCAATATCAGGATTACCAGATCCGCGTTGCCCCGTCCAAAGGTGTAATCACCCGTAACATCGACCCCGCGACGGTTCCCTACACCTTCGGGGATGTCTATGAGAAAGACGAGTTCTATCCCCAGGCCGTGGCTGAACTCTCTGAGCCCTATATCATGAGGGACTTCAGAGGAATCACAGTCAAAACCATTCCCTTTGCCTTCAACCCAAAGACAGGTGTTTTACGTGTTTACACATCTTACAAAATCCGCGTGTTTGCCAATGGCTTGGACACGGTAAACGTTCTCACCAGAGAGAGAAACAGCATCGCGCGTGATTTTGAACCGATCTATAGCAACCATTTCCTGAACTGGGAAAATTATCGCTATACCCCGGTGGACGACACTTTTGGCAAACTGCTGGTTATCTGCCACACCAATTACCTGAGCGCCATCCAACCTTATGTGAATTGGAAGATCCAAAAGGGTATCCATACAGAGCTGATCGAATGGTCCACCATCGGCACCACCGCCGCGCAGCTGCAGACCTATATTCAGAATCGCTACAACGCGGATAACAACATCAGCTATGTGCAAATCGTGGGCGACGCCCCGCAGATCCCGTCTCTATCGTCCGGTGGCGGCGGTTCAGACCCAACTTTCTCGTTGGTTGCCGGTTCGGACAACTATCCGGATATTTTCATCGGTCGTTTTTCCGCTCAGACCACAGGGGATGTGACCGCCCAGATCAACAAAGCTATAGTTTATGAACGTGACCTGAACGAAACCGCCGTCTGGCTGAGCAAGGCCATGGGCATCGCTTCCTCTGAAGGCGGCGGCGGCTTGGGCGACATGGGAGAATCGGACATAGCGCACTCGAACCTGATCCGCACCGACCTGCTCAACTACGGTTACACCACAGTCGATCAGATCTACGATCCAGGCGCCTCCGCTTCCACTGTGACCACCAACATCAACGCCGGCCGCGGCTTCGTGAACTACGTGGGCCACGGATCCGACACGACCTGGGGGACCACCGGCTTCAGCAATAGCAATGCCAGTGCTCTCACCAATGGTAACAAGACTCCCTTCATAGTCGATGTAGCCTGCGTTAACGGAAATTTCGTTTCCATCACCTGCTTTGCCGAGGCCTGGCAACGCAATGCCAACGGCGGTTCTGTGGCTATGTACGCCTCCTCCATCAACCAATCCTGGAATTCGCCGATGCGCGCCCAGGATGAGGTGACAGACCTGCTGATCGCCGAATCCAAAACAACTATTGGCGGTCTCTTTTTCAACGGTTCCTGCAAGATGATGGACATATATGGAAGCACTTCTGGTTCCGACGGCGTGAACATGTTCAAAACCTGGCACATCTTCGGTGACGCCAGTTTGTTGGCCCGCTCCAAGACCCCTTCGGCCAACGCCGCTGTGTATCCCGCCCAGATCTTCATCGGTCAGACCGAAGTTGAGATCACCGGCGCGGCCCCCTATTCCCACGTGGCCATCACCCTGGACGGCGTGATCTACGGAACAGCCCTCGCCGATGCCAGCGGCTACCTCAATCTGCCTCTCACCCCCTTCACCGATGCCGGCACCGCCACCCTCGTGATCACGGCCCTAAACAAGATCACCATCTTGGACGAGATCGATATCATCGCCAACGACGGCCCCTGGATGAGCGTGACCGCCACCGTCTATGACGACGCCAACAACGACCTGCCGGACTACAACGAAAGCGGCTATCTGGACGTTACCTTCAAAAACGTGGGTTCCGACCCCGCCAGCGCTGTCACTGCCATTCTCACCAGCGCGACAGAAGGTATCACCATCACCGACAACTCCGCCAACTTCGCCTCCCTGGCCCCGGACACAGCCACCACCATCGACAATGCCTATGCCATCTCGATCGCAGACGACTTCGCCGATGGCTCTGTGGCGAACTTCACCATCACCATGACCAGCGGCAGTGACACCTGGGTGAAGAACTTCACCCTCACGATCAACGCGCCGGAGCTGGCTTTCGGCGGCATGACCGTCAGCGATCCGACCGGTGATAACGATGGTCTGTTCGATCCGGGTGAAACCGTGACCCTGACCATCCCTCTGAACAACACTGGTGGAGCCGCCTCCCTGGACGGAAGCGGGACAGTTACCTGTGCCACCACTGGCATCACCATCATCAACGGCAGTTCCAGCTTCACGGCCATCCCCGCCGGAGGCTATGCCACCCTCAGCTTCACGGCTTCGGCCGAAGCCTCCATGGCTGAAGGCACCCTGGCCCCGTTTGTCTTCCAAGCCGCCGCGGGAGCATATGAAGCCGACACCACCGTGAATGTGGAGATCGGCGCCCCCCTGCAGGTGATCATCGGCACCGGCACCTCCACACAATCCTATCCCATCGACCGTTACTACAACTACTCCAGCCACGAGGCCATCTACCTGTCCACTGAGATAGGCACCGCGGGAACCATCAAGTCCATCGCCTTCCACAAGGCCAGCGGAGCAGACGTGAACCCCATCGAGGCTGTGACCATCTACATGAAGAACACCACCGCGTCCACCCTGGCCACCGGGACCTATTCCACCACCGGTTACACCCAGGTGTATAGCGGCAACTGGCCCAACACATCCACCAGCGGCTGGATGGAAGTGAACCTGAACACCCTGTTCCCCTATGACGGCACCAACCTCTCCATCCTCACCATCAAGGGGAATCAAGCCTATATCACCAATTATCCCTACTGGTCCTACACCACCTCCTCCTCCACCCGCGCGCGCCAGGCCCGCAGCGATACATCCCAGCCGACCTCGCTGACCGCCAGCAACAACCAGCCCAACCTGATGCTGAGGCTCTTCCCGATGTCAGCCGAGCTCTATCCCGCCCAGAATCTGTTCGCGGAAGCCGGCAACGGCTTTGTGGCACTCAGTTGGGACGCGCCCTATTTCGGAGCCCCCAGTGGATACCGGATCTTCCGCGACGGCAGCCTGCTCACCACTGTGACTGGGCTCACCTACACGGACAGCGCCGTGGTGAATGAGACCACCTACAGCTACTACGTGGTGGCGGTTTACAACGGCGAGGCCGCGGATCCCTCCAACACGGTTCAGGCCACCCCGACCTCCAATCTGCCGGTGGAAGCCACCCTCGGCACCGGCAGCTTCAGCAGCGGCGTCGCGACACCCTGCCCGGTGAACATCAACTTCCAGAGTTTGCACGGACAGTCGGTTTACACTGCCGCGGAACTTAACGCTGCCGGAGTGTTCGGCCCCGTCCAGATCATGAAGATCGGCTTCAACGTGACCGGAATACCCACCCTGAGCATGCCCAACTACGTGATCCGCATGGGCCATACCACTGCCATCAACGGAGCAAGCTGGATCCCCGCTGCCAACCTCACCCAGGTCTGGTCTTCCACTTCCTACCGGCCCACAGAGACCGGCTGGAACCTGTTGGCCCTGGCCACCCCCTTCACCTGGAACGGCACGGACAACATCGTGGTTGACACCGCCTTTGGCCTGATCGGATCCACCCACACCAGCGGACAAACCCAATATACCAGCATCACCACTGGTTACCGGACAGCCGTCAGCAATGCGGCGGATATGAGCAATGTCTTCAGTGGCGGCACATCAGTTGCCTACCGTCCCAACCTCAGGATCGCTTACATGTCCGAGGCGCTTGCCACCCCGGCGGTAACCATCGCCACCAGCGAAACCGCGGGCGTGACCGTCTCCTGGCCGGCCGTGCCCAACGCCGGCCAATACCAGATCCTCCGTGCCTTGGAGCCCTACGGCACCTATGAGCACCTGGCCTATACTGAAGATCTCAGCTACAACGACACCGAAGCA
This sequence comes from Candidatus Cloacimonadota bacterium, assembly GCA_017995495.1. Lineage (GTDB taxonomy): Bacteria > Cloacimonadota > Cloacimonadia > Cloacimonadales > Cloacimonadaceae > Syntrophosphaera. The sequence goes on along the minus strand of JAGOIS010000019.1, from coordinate 9,931 downwards.
AACGACATGGCTTTCTACAAAGTGAGAGCCCTGTCCGAGCCCCCGGTAAAAAGAACCACCAAGAAATAACCATAATTCCGGCCCCGCCAAGCCTGTCGCTCAGCGGGGCCGGCCTTTTTGCGCAGTGCCTTTCATGTCAGCACCTTGGGTGTCTGGACCAGCTTCATTTCATGAGTAAATTCCCATACTCCGTAGAAACTAGAGTTGCCGTTGACAGATTATCACACTTCCAAATACGGGTAACAAATCCCTTATAGAGTTTTTCAACATATATTTTCGTGGAGCTTGGCAAGCCAAAGACCCTGTTTATGTGACCAAGCTGCTGAACCAGGCCGCGGAATTGAGTACAACAATAATGAAACCGTTCCATTTAACGAACGGGGAGTACGTAAATGAATGCATTCAAAACAGTTCTGATCATCTGCCTGGCGCTCTTGGCAACAGGCCTCATGGCCGATGCCGCCAACCTCGCAGATCCGGCATCCACCCCGATTGAAACAACCCAGGCAAGAGATTATCCGGCAGCGCCAAGGTTTGTGGCGGAATGGGAACCCGCCCAGGGCGCGATCGTCCGCTATCCTTTGGGCCAGCCCTATAATTTGCTGGCCAACATCTCCCAGCAAACAAAGCTCTATGTGATCGTCACCGCGGGATCACAGTCTGCCGCCACCAGCAATCTGTCTGCAAACGGTGTAAACATGAGCAACGTGATCTTCATCAACGCCACCACCGACAGCTACTGGGTGCGCGACTACGGGCCCTGGACCATTTTCGACGGCGGGGTAATGAAGATCATTGACACCGATTACAACCGTCCCCGCCCCTATGACGAAGTGATCCCAGTGACCATAGCGAATTTCCTCGGTCTGGATTACTACTTCATGCCAATTGTACACACTGGGGGAAACATCATGTGCGACGGCCACGAAGCGGCGATGTCCACCCACCTCGTGGTGGAGGAAAACACCAACCTCACCCTGGCACAGGTCAAAAACCTGATGCAGCAGTACCTCGGAGTGACAGATTATCAGATCTACACCGATCCCAACAACACCTATATCGATCACATCGATTGCTGGGCAAAACTCCTGGATGTGGACAAAGTGATCATCCGGAGCGTTCCCACCAGCCATCCCCAATACGACGAGATCGAGGCCACGGTGAATGAGTGGGAAGCCAAAACCTCAGGTTACGGTACTCCCTACCAGATCTTCCGGGTCTATACCCCGAACAACGAACCCTACACCAATGGCTATATCCTGAACAACAACATTTACATACCCAAGGTGAACAACAGCAACGACGCGGCAGCCGTTGCGGCCTACCAAGCCGCGATGCCGGGTTACACGGTGACCAATTATTACTACGCAAGCTACGAATCCACCGACGCCCTGCACTGCAGGATAAATACGGTCTTCGACAGCCAGATGATCCACGTCTGGCACGTGCCACCCAGCTCTGCCACTGCCAACAGCACCATTGCCATCAACGCGGAGATCAGCCACAGCAATCCGCTGGCGGCAAACACATATGTGGCCTACCGGCATGGCGCTTCCGGAGAATGGCAGTATGCGGACCTTGCCTATGTGAGTGGAGAGGTCTGGACCGCTGAAGTGCCCACCCCGCAGTATGGAGAAACCCTCTATTACTACATCCTGGTAACCGACACCACAAACAGAACCACCAAACTGCCGCTTTGCGGAGCTCAGGATCCCTTCGAGATCCTGGTGGATGTAAACTCGCTTGCAGTGCCGGATGTTGCCATCAGCTACGTGTCGGAAAGCGGAAACTTCATCCAAATAGAATGGAACTCTGTCCCCAACGCTGTCTATTACCAGGTTTGGGTGAGTGACGATCCCGCAGGGACTTTCGAATTCCTGGGCGAGACCACCGACACCAACTGGAACGATATGGATCTCAGCCACGACCGGCGTTTTTACAGGGTCCTGGCTGCGGATGAGTCCTATTTTTCAGCCAAATAGAAATCCAGCTTGGCAAAAGCCCGGTCACAAACCGGGCTTTTTTGTGCCTTAACCGTCGACTCTAAGAAACAATGCGGGTTTCAACTATTTTAGGACGAGACATGGCCCCCGCGATCAATACGGAATAAATACGGAATCAATACGGATGAAATCCGTATTGATTCCGTATTTATTCCGTATTGATCGCGGGAGGGAGGAGTGGAATTTATTGCCTGAGGTGAATACCGCAGAACCTGGCCGGTTTATTTTTTGCTCGTTTCAACCCATTTGGACTGTCCGTGGCTTATGTTGGTGCTTCTTTCCGGGTCGGCCCGGAATCGCGCGAAGCTTATTCCGCTTTCAGTTCGCGGGTCATCAGTTCCAGGATGGCCTGGCGGGGGTCTTTGTCCTGGTAGAGGGTGGCGTGCACCTGGGTTGTGATGGGCATTTCCACGTTCAGCTGGTGGGCAAGGTCAAATACGGACTTGGTGGTGACCACGCCCTCTGCCACCATCTTCATTTCGGCCACGATATCCCGCAGTTTGCGCCCGGAGCCGATTTCGAAGCCCACATGGCGGTTGCGGCTGTGAGGTGAAATGGCTGTGGTGATGAGGTCCCCCACGCCGGAGAGGCCCAAAAAGGTTTCCGGAAGCGCTTTGCTGGCCACACCCAGACGCTGGATCTCCACCAGACCCCGGGTGAGCAGGGCGCCCATGGTGTTGTCGCCAAAACCAAGCCCGGCAACGATCCCGGCGGCGATGGCGATCACGTTTTTCACCGCGCCGCCCAGCTCCACCCCAATTAGGTCAGAGCTTCGGTAGGCGCGAAAATAGGGGTTGCTGAAAACGCTTTGCAATTCCCTCAGCAGAGCGTCATCCGGCCCGGCGATGACCACTGTGGTGGGGATCTGGCGGGCCACCTCTTCGGCGTGGCTGGGTCCGGAGAGTGTGCAGATCCTGGAGTGGATGGCCCTTGGCAGGATTTCCCTGAGGATACCGCTGACCGTGAGCAGTGAATTCTCCTCGATGCCCTTGGCCACGTTGATCACAGCCTTCAGGCGGTCCGCGTTCCAGATGGCATCTTGGTCTGCCGGGGAAATCTGAGCCAGGGAGGCGCGGATGAACTGGGTGGGCGTGGCGAGCAGGAGCAGTTGGGGTTGGAATTCGGCCAGGGCGGAAAAATCGCCGGTGAAGCCAACCGACTGCGGCATAACCACATTGGGCAGCAGCAGGGGATTGGAGCCGGTGGTTTGCAGGGTGCTTAGAAATCCGGGATCATGTTCCCAGACCAGCACCTGATGTGAGTTTTCAGCCAGGAGTTTAGCCAAAGCCAGTCCCCATCCGCCTCCGCCGATCACCGCGATTCGCATGGTTTACTCCGGGATCATTCCTTTTCCGGAGGCGGCAGCTTGATGTCGCAGATGAGGCTCAGGTCCTCGTCGTCGTCATCATCAAGGTCGGAATCTTCATCATCCCAGTCTTCCGCCATCCAATCCGGACAAAAGAGCAGGTCCTCCTCAAAATCCCAGCCATCGACGTTTTCCAAGCCGTACCTCTGAAGAAGCTCATCCTCCCAGACAGCATAATAGGCGGTGCCGTCCGAAACCGCCCAGACCAAAATGGGGCTTTTGTAGTGACGAAGCTCGATCTTGTGGTTCTCGGAAAGGTCGATGAATTCCCTGATCTTCTTGATGTCGCTTTCTTTTCTGAATTCCATGGTGTTCACCTAAAAGCTGTATTTGACTGTGGCAGAGACCTTATTCTCGCTGTATTCCCTGGCGCGGCGGACTTCCTCCACAGGCGATTCTATATTCCTATAGGCGTGAGAGTAGTCAAGTTTTAAATTCCAGCGCGGGCCGAAGCCGATATTGACGGTTGCTTCGGTGTTGTAGATATGGTCCGCGCGGCCGCCATACCAGGGATCGTTGGACTGGAAATACCGCTGTTCGTAGGAGAGGGCAAGTTCGGGCTGGAAAGTGGGGCTGCCGGGTTTGTCATTATCAAGGGGGGTGGCAGCCAGGCGGATGTTTCCGCTGTAGCGGTTGCTTTCATAGCTGCCGTCCCGGATGCCGTGGCGATGGTTGTCATGGATGCGGTAGCGGTAGGAGGCTCCCAGACTGAAGGCTGGAAAAGCATGGCGGGCACCGAAGCCGAGAGTGGTGGCGTTGGCGTCGAACTCTGTCCAATACTGGTTGTAATAGTATTGCTCATAGCGTCCCTGCAGGCTCAGGGTGGTGTTTTTGAAGGGTTTGAGGTTGAGGTCGCCGCGCCAGAGGTTTCGTTCATAACTGTATTTCTCAAGGTTTCCGGTTCCGTCGGCATCAATGTAGCTGCGCACGTAATTTTGGGGAAAATAGCCGTATAAGGCGGTGAAATTCCAGTAGTGGCGGTCGACACGCAGGCGGAAGAGGGCATCCTGGCGCTGTTTATCCGGATTGGCATAGTTTTGGGACAGGTTGGCAGTAACCGAAGGAGTGATCTTCCACCACTGGTAACGGAGAGGCCAGGCCAGATCGAAGCTGGCGTTCAGGCTTAGATCGTCTGTGGTGTTCACATAGCCGAGGTTGGGATGGCTGTTGTCCCAGCGGCTCAGGTCATAGGGCGAAAGTTGGAATACATTATCGGAATAAGTGGTTCCAATCGAGACGCCGCACTGCAGTTGCGCCATCAGGGGTGCGGGCGCCAGCAGCAGGATCGCGGCTAACCCCATAATGATCGGCACGATGTTGCGCGGCACCTTGGGCGGCTGTTTTTCCTTGGTCCGGGCTTCCGGTTTCTCTTTGGGGTTGCGTTTATGGGTGCCGCCGGGCAGGGTGTCAACCTCGGGTTCCGGTGATTCGGTCTTGATCGGATCAGGCATCATTGACCCCGGCCGGTTTTGAGCAAGAGTGGCCGCGCGAAAAACAAATGGTCGCTCAGGGCGCGGAGTTCATATTGCGCGGAGCCACTGTTGGGGGGAAGTTCCAGCTTCAGGCCTATGGTCAGATGGTCCACCCCCGCGGCCTTGTATTTGGTGCTGCGGCGCAGCGTGAATTCGTGGGTGCCAAGCAAATCGCCGTCGCGGTAGAGCGCGAAGACGGGGAGGCTGCGGTCCAGCAATCTGGCGCGAACAAAGACGATCGCTTCCCGGCCGTTGTTCACGGTGAATTTGAGTCCCTGAGCGGTATTGAATACGTAATAGGGGCTGTCGGTGCCGTTGTGGCTGACGGTGATCACTCCGCCATGGGCGCCGATGGCCAGGTTGGCGGGTTTGGCAGTTTTCGGCTTGGGCTCTGTCCCGACTGTATGAAAGGGGCGGAAATAGATGCCGCGTTCATAACAGAGTATCTCGATGGTCTGGGTCCCTGCCGGGATGGGGATGCTGAGCTCGCGGTATAGGTGGAATCCGTCCAGGCGCTGCTGAAGGCTGAGATCCCAGGTCTTTTTTTGCCGGCTGATGATGGTGATCACCTGGGGTTTGCGCAGTTCCTGTAGTCCAAAAGCACGCAACTCGAGGGTGGAGACGCCCTCAACGTTGAGGATCATGGATTTTTCCGGCAGTGACCGGTAATACCAGTAATTGCCTTGCTCCGTCTTCAGGAGGCGGCGGTTGCCGGGGTTTTGGAAATTGAGTGGCCTGACCTTGGCCGGAAACGCGGACAAGGCCGCGAGGCAGGCCAGGACAAGCATCAGGCGTTTGAACATGTATACTCCAAGGTCATAATTCTTCATCCGGATCAACAATGTTGGCCAGGAATTGGCGGTCGTGGCGATCCAGCACGATGACGGTTACTATGGCAGCCACCAGCAGGGCAAGGCAGATGGCAGCTATGGTGACGTTGTGTTTTTCCACACTGAAGGCGGGGCCCACTCCAGGCTTCGGCATCTGGACGGAAGCTTCTTCCAGCCTGTATTTCCGGATCCAGCGCCGGGGATGCTGCAGGCTGAAAACCGGCACGCCTTCCCTCGCCATGATCATCATCGCACCTTCCGGATAGAATATTTCCTCCGCCAGTTTGGGATTCATGCCTTCGCGGATCTGATTGGCGTTGGGAATGCTGCCAACGGTGGCCAGGCCGCGGCCGATGTTGATGAACATACGGTAACGTTTGCCTTCCGGCAGCAATCGGTTATAGGCGCTCACCCTTGCCTTGATGCTCTCTTCAAAATTGGCCCCGACGATCTGGCCCACACCGTTGCGGGACATGGCGGCGTAGAGGGCCGCGATCCCGCTGTCGGAAAGGCCCACGCCCAGGTCGTCCTTGCCTCCCAGCGAAGCCAGGCTGCTGCCAAAATCGATCAGGCCTTTTTCCCTGAGGACTTCTTCGATGTCCAGCCAGGTGAACGCTTCCTGGTTGGCGCCGTAGGAGGCTGAAGACAGCGCGACAATGACGGCGGGCTTCAGTTGCATCACGCTCAGGGCGGCATAGAGGGCCAGGTTTGCCCCGGGATTTGAGCCTGTGATCGCCACGGCAACGTGGTCGCCTGCACTGAGGCCTTGTTTGGAAAGCTCTTCGATGAAGACAGCCGCCAGGTTGGGATTGAGAGCGGCCTGTTTATCCGCCAGCAATCCGCGGTCGGTGGTGATGGTGGTGCGGACGGCGCCGATCAGTCCTGTCTGCAGAGGATCATCGATGGGGTCAACGGGCAAGCCGAGATCCTGCCTTGCGGTTTTTAGGCTGTCCAGGCATGAGGCCATCAATCTGGCCGCGGCAACTTTTTGCTCATAGTAATCGGCCTTGATCGTCAAATGGCTGTTTTGGGCGAACAAATAGAGGACAATGCTCAAAATGAAAAGCAGGATCAGGGACCAGGGCGATTTCAGGGATGGCCGGTACATGCTAAGCCTCCCCGTTGAAAATGACGATCACGGCCAGGCGGACAACGATCGCGGCGACGCCCATGGCGGTGATGGTTTTCACAAAGCCCTGCCGCTCGAACCAGTTGGCGATGAGGCCGGGTACGATGTAACCGATCGACTGCAACTGATATGTGTAGACGGTGGTGTTTTGAAACACCAGCAGCCGGGAAGCCCAGCCCAGGATGAAGCCGATCAGGATGCTCAGCACCATGCGGCGTTTTCCGTAGATCAGGGTGAACCGGCCGATGATCCGGATGATCCCCCAGGTGAGTAAACTGACGATCAGAGTTCCCAGGATCTGCATCGGCTTGTCCAGATAGAGGGCCAGATAGCCTGGCACAACTATCCCCCCCGCTGACGCGCCCAGCATTTCGCTGAAGATCAGGCTGATGATCACGCCCAAGCCTACCGCGGCCTGTATCACTGCTTCAACCACTGTAATTCCTCATTTTGTTTGCTCGCTTGATGTTTGAACCGCGCCACGATCTGAGCGCCATACTTGATCCTGCCGGCCATATTGCCGATCCCCAGAACGTGGGATTCGCCGAGGGTGAGCTCCGCCACCTTCTTGTAAACCTCGTCGGGATCAGGTTCGCCCAGGTTGACAAGCTTGGCTTTCGGAATTCCCGCCTGCAGGGCATAGACCTCAACCTTGTCCGTGATCTCGCCGGTGAGCAGAAGGTGGGAAAACTCCAGCTTGTTTACCTCGTCCACCAGTTGATGAGAGCGGAACAGCCTGTCGGCGCGGTTGTTCAGGATGATGATCTGTTGCGAGTCCACGAGGTGTCCGGTGACCATCCTGATCACCAGGGCAGTGGACTCGGGGTCGTTGGAGGCAAAGATATTGTAGAAAGTGATGAGCTTGCCAGCGTCCCTGATCTGGTATTTACGCAGGGCACCCGGATCTGGATTGGCGCTCTGCATCCCGCGCAGCGCGACATCCCTGGGGATACCAGCCTCGGCGCATACAGCCAGGGCAAGCTGGACGTTTTCGGTGTGCTCGATGTAACGGAACCGGGCCATCTCCTCCTGGGTGACGTCCACGGGACGGACTTTATGGATTTGACAGTGGCGTTTCCTGGCAACTGCTTCCAGCAAACCATAATGGGAGTTTTCCGCGGTGAAGCAGATCCCGTTTGGGGGAATTGTGTTGCTGAGCGACATCGCCACGCTCTGCTCCGTTGAACCCATCAGGTCCAGGTGGTCGGCCCGGCAGTTGGTGATCACGCTGATCGTGCTCCGGATGAATTTCTGCTCCGTGATCCACTGATAGACAGGATTGACAGCCATGCACTCGATCACCACTGCATCCGGCTTCTCGCTCACGGCATAGCGGAAAATGTATTTCTGTTCGATGATGTTCGCCCCCATCAGGCGGATGATCGCGGCTTCACGCGCGTCCGGCAGCACCACCCGCGGAAGGGTGCCGGTGATCTTGGCCACCGTGCGTTTGCCTCCAGCGCGCAGTCCGGCCGCGATAAGACGGGTCACGCTTGATTTTCCCCGGGTGCCGTTCACGTGGATCCGGATCGGGATGGCTTGCACATTGCGCTGGTGCCGCCAGTATTCATGGATCCAGTATCCTATAAGAAGCACCGTGGAAACGATCAACACAGTCATCAGTTCCTCAATATCAGTTTTTTCAAGCCGGGACGGAATGGTTCGTTATGCATATTTATCCATTAATAGATGCAAATTCCATTCCAGCCTGCTGAATTTCCCGAAACGCAGTAATGACCCACTGCCGCGATAACTGTTGACATATTTCGGCTTCACCGGATGCTGGCCAAAATGATCATCAGCACAGGAAAAACCATGAATGCAGCCCGGATGACAGGCTGGACAGAAGTGTCCGGACCACCACCAGAATATGTGCTATATTGGATGCAACAAGCCCAGAGGGTGGAGGGCAACCACGCGCTGAGTGTGGCCGCGGAACTCGCCCGAGCCTGGAAAGCGCCCCTGATCACAGTTTTCGTTCTGAGCGGTGATGTACCCGAGGCCAATCAGCGCCACTATCTGTTCATGATGGAAGGCCTGGCAGAGACGGCTGCGCGCCTCTCTACAAAGGGGATCCCGTTCCATCTGTGTTCCGGAAGCCCGGACGAAGTGGTGGCAGCGATCGCCGGGAAAAGTGGATTTGTGGTGATGGACCGGGGCTATCTGCGCTGGCAGCGGAACTGGCGTCAAAAACTGGCCGCAAAACTCAGCGAGGGCCGCTGGATAGAGGTTGAAAGCGATGTTGTTGTTCCTGTCGAGACTGTATCCAACAAAGAGGAATACGCTGCCGCCACCATCCGGCGCAAGATCTTGAAACACTTGGAAGCCTTTCTGGAACCGGTGGAAGAACTGGGAATTCAAGCCCCCGGACGCGTGGCACCGCGGATCCCGGCGGCAATTCCTCATCTGACATTCAGGCCGGGTATGGGTATTGGGGGTTTTCAAGAATTTGCCATCAGACACTTGAATACAGATTCTGACGTGGGTGCAGCGCCAGGCTTTCGCGGAGGTCGGGGCGAGGCGATCAGGAGACTGGAACTGTTTTTATCTGACCGGCTGCACCGCTATTCCACTCTACGCAACGATCCCTCCCTGTCGATCCAGAGCAATCTGAGCCCCTATCTGCATTTTGGCCAGATCTCCGCCCTGGAGGTGGCCCTGCGGGCGCTCGAATACTGCGAAGTCCCGGCCTATGCCACGGCTGGACTCATCAGCGACAAAAACAACCTTGACCCTCCACAGGCCGGACTGGCATCCTTTTTGGAAGAATTGATAATACGCAGGGAACTGAGCTGCAATTTCTGCTGGTTCAACTCTGAATACGACAGCTACGCCTGCATTCCGCTCTGGGCCAGACAAAGCCTCAATGACCACCTGTTTGACCCCCGGCCTGTCATCCATTCCGCCGCGGAGCTGGAGCAGGCTGAAACCGGCGATCCTTTCTGGAACGCCGCTCAGACAGAAATGAGGCTTACAGGCAAGATGCACAATTACATGCGCATGTATTGGGGCAAGAAGATCATCGAATGGACCCCGGATCCGGAAACTGCCTTCCAACTGATGCTCTGGCTGAACAACAATTACCAGTTGGATGGGCGGGATCCAAATTCCTTTGCCGGAGTAGCCTGGTG
>JAGOIS010000175.1 GCA_017995495.1 Candidatus Cloacimonadota bacterium | reverse complement strand
TGCCGAAATACTCCGCCAGATTCCTTGCTGTCACTGTGCCCACATAGCGGATGCCCAAAGCGAACAGCACCCTGTCGAAATTCTTGGTTTTGGAGTCCTCGATGGACTGCTTCAGGTTCTCGGCCGTTTTGGCGCCAAAGCGTTCCAGCCGGGCCAGGGCTTCATAATCCAGCCGGTAGATGTCCGCCAGGCCAAAGATCATTTTCTGCTCCAGCAATCTGGCCACCAGGCTTTCTCCAAGGCCGCTGATATCCATCGCGTCACGGGAGGCGAAATGCTCGATCCGGCGCTGTAACTGGGCTGGACAGGACGCGTTGGGGCAATAGCTGATGGCGCCCTCCTCATCCTTTTCCAGCCCGCTGCCGCAGATGGGGCAATGGGAGGGAAAGGCTACCGGGACCGCGTTCTGGCTTCTCCTGTCCGGGATGGCCGTGAGCACTTTGGGGATGATCTCGCCGGATTTGACGAGCCTCACCGTGTCATTCAGATGCAGGTCCAGCCTGCGGATCTCGTCTTCATTGTGCAGGGTGGCGCGGGAGACCGTGCTGCCGGAAATGTAAACCGGCTCGAGAATTGCCACCGGGGTCACGGCTCCGGTGCGTCCAACCTGAAACTGCACCTCCAGCAACCGGGTTTCCTTCTCCTCCGGCTTGAATTTATACGCCACAGCCCATTTCGGGCTCTTGGCCGTGTAGCCCAAACGCTTTTGCAGTGCCAGGTCATCCAGTTTAACCACCACTCCGTCGATCTCGAAGGGCAGGCTGTAACGCTCCCTTTCCCACCGGTCGCAAAATTCCTGAACTTCCGCGTGGGAGGCGCAAACAGTGTGTTGACCGGCGGTGGGAAAGCCCAGCCGGGCCAGCCAGGCCAGCAGTTCGGACTGCTTCGCAGCCGGTAAAACCCCATGCTGTCCCACGCTGTAGAAGATGGCCTGCAAGTGTCGTTTTTTCACCTCATCCGGGTTCTTGAGCTTGAGGGAGCCCGCCGCGGCGTTGCGGGGATTGGCGAAGGTCTTTTCTGCGTTGGCCAGCCGCTGTTCGTTGAGCTTCAAAAAATCCGCCACCGGGATGTAGATCTCGCCGCGAATCTCGATGGGGGAGAGGTGGTCCATCTGGAAAGGAATGCCGCTCAGGAGGCGAACGTTGGCCGTAACCACCTCGCCGGTGATCCCGTCTCCCCGGGTGGTGGCATACTGCAGCGCCCCGTCTTCGTAATAAAGGTTGATGGAAAGCCCGTCGATCTTAAGTTCCGTTGTCAGCGCGGGAAAATACCCCAGGTCGGAGGCCAGTTTCTCGCACCACTGCTGGAGTTCCGCGGCGGAATAGGTGTTGTCGAGGCTGTACATTCTCTGGAGGTGGGGCCTGGTTTCCGCGCCAGGCCGGAGATCGTTTCCCACCTTGTCCAGCGTGGATTCCCCGGCTTCCTCCTGGCCCAGCCTGGCTTCCAGTTCCTTCAGCCTCAGGGCCAGCTGGTCATACTCAAAGTCGCTGATCACCGGATTGGCCAGCTCGTAATAGAGCGTGTTATGCCGCTCGAGCTCAGCCCTCAGTTTCGCGATTTGGTTTTTCAGCTCTTCGTTCATAGCTCATACAAGGCCGGACGGCGGTCCGCGAAGGCGTCATTCCTGGGCGTCACCTGTTTGTCCAGGGCCAGCGCGGGGTCAATGGCGCAGGTTCTCACCCCGGTTTCGGTCTCGTTCATCCGGATCAGGATCTCGCCCTTGGTTCCCAGGATCTGGCTTTGGCCGGTGAATTCCAGGCTTTCCGGGCCGTTGGCCTCTTTGCCCGTGCGGTTCGAGGTGATGGAAAAGACCCTGTTTTCCAGACTGCGCGTGATCATCGCCTGCTGGCACCAGGGCAGAACGAGGTTTGAGGGATGGCAGATGATCTGCGCCCCTTTGAGGGCCAGGGTCCGCGCCGCCTCCGGAAACTGCCAGTCGAAGCAGATCATCATCCCCACCATCACTCCGTGCTTGGCTGGCCATACATTCAATCCGGTTTCGCCTGGAGTGAAGAACAGTTTTTCGCGGTTGAACAGATGGGTTTTGCGGTAAATATGGTGGCTGCCGTCTGGATTGATCAGGGCCGCCGAGTTATGGAACCTGTCCCCGGCCCTTTCGGCAAAGCCATACACGATGCTGAACTGGTTTTCCCAGGCGAGGGTGCTGAATGTGCAGAAAGCCGCTCCGGAAGGCACCTCCTCGCTCACGGAAGCCACCTCGGCCCGCGAGAGGAACATATAACCCGAGGAACAGAGCTCAGGCAACACCACGAGGTCGGTCTCCAGCCCCGACAGCAGCTTGGCCAGCCGCTCCAGATTGCCTTTCAGGTCCAGCAAGCGGGGCTCAAATTGCAGCACGGATACGCGGTAGGTCATTTCAGCCCGCCTGTCCCCAGCGGGTTCCGAGCCCTTGATCTCAGCTCAAACAAGGCTTTCAGGCTATGCGAGGCCATGGCGTCACTCCCATCTTTAAATTTTTTCCATGAAACCGTCATCGGCGTAATCGGTCAAGTTCTTTTCGACGCCGCCTCTCATCTCGCCCCTCTCTGCGGCCAGGCGTATTCGCCTCTTGACTGCCCCGCATTGATATCCCATTGGCCAGTTGGGTTGTTGTTGGGATGCAATCAGGGTGTTAGCGCGTGCCAAGGCATGGACCCCCCTATGTATAGTGGGTAAAAAATGGTGGAATTGTCCACAAATTACACGAATTTACACGAATAAATAGATCAGGGATGAACAGGATGAAAGGGATGACGGGGATGAAAAGGTTTACGCAGATGAACAGATGAACAGATCAACGGGGTTCACGCGGAAAAGAGGAACACGGATAACAGGATCGACAGGATGATCGGGATATAAAAGGTCTCACACAGATGGCACAGATTTCACAGATGAACAGATAAAAAGGAAGGCTGTTTGGGGCCCCGGTTCATCTGTTCATCTGTTCACCTGTTAATCTGACCCCCCTGCCCCCCTGCCCATTTGCCGCCCACCATGGGACTCAAGCCACAAATATCTTGACGGAGGAGGGCAGTTCAAAAGACACGTTAAATCTGTGAAATTTCCCTCATGAGGTGGATAATGAATTACGACGTGATGATCATCGGAGGTGGCCCCGCCGGTCTGAGCGCCGCCATCTACGCGGCCCGGG
>JAGOIS010000174.1 GCA_017995495.1 Candidatus Cloacimonadota bacterium | reverse complement strand
ACCCACAGGAGCGGCTTTACAGGACATCCTGAACGTCTTCCGCCGCCGCTGGCCGGTGGAGGTAAGCGTATATCCCGCTTTGGTGCAAGGCACGGAAGCCCCCTCCAGCCTGATCGAAGGGATCCGCCAGTTCAATGAGGCGGGTGAAGTGAACCTGATCATCCTCACCCGCGGCGGCGGCTCGCAGGAAGACCTCTTCTGCTTTAACGATGAAGCTCTGGCCAGAACCATTTTTGCCTCGCGCCTGCCTGTGATTTCCGCGGTGGGGCATGAGATAGATTTCACCATCGCGGATTTTGTGGCCGATCTCCGGGCTCCGACCCCCTCTGCCGCGGCTGAGATGGCTGTGCCAGATAAAAAGGACATGATGGGCTATCTGGCATCCCTGGCCGGACGGCTTGCCCTGATCTCATCCCATGCCATCGAAAGCAACAAGAGAAAAATTGGCGAGCTGCAGGTGGTTTTGGAACGCTACCATCCTGAAAAAATGTGGCAAAACCTCCAACTCAGGGTGGACACCGCGGCGATGGACCTGATGCGGGCAAACACCCGGCTCCAGGCAGGGATTCACCGTGCCGAACAACGCCAAAACCAGGCCCTGATTGAAATGCAGAACCTGCTGAAACTGAACTTCCAGGTGGTGAACCAGCATCTGAGCGAGCTTCGCATCACCCTGGGAACAACGAGCCTGGCCAGGTTTCAGGAGATCAAGAACCGGGTGGAGAAGACTGAGCTGAATCTGCACGACCTTTCCCCCGTCAAGGTGCTGGGACGCGGCTACAGCATGGTGACCCGCGGTGGCAAGGTGCTTAGTTCCGCCCGTGACCTGCGTTCCGGCGACGAGCTTGAGCTCAGGCTGAAGGACGGATCGGCTGATGTGGGAGTCAAACAAGTGCGGCTGAAAGAGGACGGCGGTGCCTAAGGCCATCCTGACGGCGCTCATGGCCATCACTGCTTTGGTGCTGTCCGCCCAAATGCCGGAGATCAGGGCCATCTGGGTGCTGCCCTGGAGCATGGACACCCCACAGAAGATAGATGCCTTCATCGCCGGCGCCGCTGCCTCTAAGCAAACTGACGTCTATGTTGAGGTCCGTTACCGGGCGGACGCGCTTTACCAGACCAACCGCATCCCTGACGACTATCCCAATCCCGAACCCCGCAGCCATGTGCTTGACGGCACCAGCTTCGATCCCCTGCAGCGGATTTTGAAAGAAGCCCACAAACGCGATCTAAGGGTGCACGCCTGGATCGTGGTGTTGAACGCCACGCCCGCAGATTCCGCCCTGGTCGCACGCAACTATCTTTTCCGCAACCACAGCGACTGGTTCACCTTCGACCGCAACCTTTCCCGCCCCCCCGCGTCGGTAAATTCAGGCCATTTTCTCGATCCGGGCGTGCCTGAGGCGCGAAAGCATCTGCTGAACGTGATCGGAGACCTGCTCAGTGGATATCCCAACCTGGACGGGCTGCACCTCGATTATATCCGTTATCCCAATTCCAGCCTGGGTTATCACCCCATTTCCCAGAGCCGTTACCACGATACCAGAGAACTCCAGGAAATGGATTGGAACGACTGGCGGATCCTGCAGGTGACGTCGCTGGTGGAGGAAATCCACAGCCTGGTGAACAAAGTATCCCCCGGCCTAATCTTCAGCGCCGCCGTGATGCCTGATCCCGACAGCGCCGCGAAGTATTACGCCCAGGACTGGAAAGACTGGCTGCGCCGGGGTTTGCTGGACTACGTCTGTCCCATGAACTATGCCACGGACATGGCCAAATTCCGCCAGAACCTTGACGCTGCAGCCAAGGTAGGCAGCAAGAACCGCATTGTGATGGGCATCCGGGCCTGGAATGAAAACGGCAATTCACTGGCGCCGGATTCGCTAGCCAAACACTATACTATCCTGGACGTGGCTGAAAGGATCGGCGAGATCCGAAAAAGAGGCTTTGCCGGCATCGCGCTTTTCAGTTATGATGGCCTGATCAAAGGAAGCGCCCTGCAGCACCTTTCCCAGGTAGCCTATTCGGAAAAGATCATCGCGGGCCTGTCTTCGCTGGACCCGCTGGGCACCCAGGCGGAAAAGACCAAATTTGCCGCGGACATCAAAGTGAGAACGGAGGGCAGACTCTACGCGGTGGATTTATTGGTGCCCTTCGAGGGCAGATGGACTTTGGAGATCCGTGATCCCCTCAGCCGGGTCCACTACCAGCGGGAACGCTTTTACCTGAAAGGCCTTAACCAGGACTACTGGAACGGAGTGTTGGCCGACGGTTCCCGGATCGCTCCGGGGCAATACTTGTTCAGTTTTTACCGCTATCAGGACCCTTTTGAATATGTGATCCCCGTAAGCCTGCCGGAGCTGGCACCATGAGCGTTGACCGCAGTAAGCAGGCCGGAATGCTCACCACTGCGGAATTCATCCGCTTCGGTTTCAAATCGCTGGTGGGCATCATCCTCGCGAGGATCCTGGTGCCTGCGGAACTGGGCTCCTATCGCCAGCTTTTCCTCATCTACAGCACTTTTTCCACCCTTCTGCTGCTGGGCATTCCCCAGAGCGTGCTCTATTTTTTACCCAAGCTGAGGCATATTGATTCCAAGCGTGAGTTCATCAGCCGCACTGTGAACCTGGTGAGCGTGCTGGCTTTCCTGTTCGGCCTGGGCATCTTTTTGCTCAGGGGATTCATCGCCCGGATCTTCCGCAATCCTCAGCTCGAAACGATGTTGATCCTCTATGCCGTCTACCCGCTGTTCATGTTCATCACCCAGATCTACAGCCAGATAATGCTGGGTCTGAAACAGCCCGCCAAGACGGCCGTTTACACCATGTTCAGCGTCGCCGCTGATTTTATACTAATCCTGGGCGTGGCGCTGTTCACCAGGAACCTTTACTACATCGTTCTGGCCCTGATGGTTTCGGCCCTGCTGCAATGGGGATTCGCGCATTTCCAGCTGCGGAACTACCTCACCAAAACCAGCTTCGACCCAGCCTTTTACCACGACGTTTTCAAGTATTCCCTGCCCCTGGGGCTGGCCTCCATCATCGGCATGCTATCCGTACAGCTGGATAAATTGGTGATCTCCGGCTTCTTCAGCCCCGCCCAGTATGCTGTGTTCTCGATCGGAGCGATGGAATTGCCCTTCATCTCCATCCTGACA
>JAGOIS010000173.1 GCA_017995495.1 Candidatus Cloacimonadota bacterium | reverse complement strand
GCTGATGGCGGTGTCCCTGCCTCCCATCACTCCCGCGAGGGCTGAGGCGTCCCTGCCATCGGCGATCACCAGATCTTCCGGGTCCAGCGTGTAGCTTTTTCCGTCCAGGGCCACAAATTCTTCTTCAGGCCTGGCTTTGCGGATCACCACCGCGGGATGCCCGTCGGCTGGGTCCAGGGGTTGCAGTTTATGATAATCAAAGGCATGCAGCGGATGTCCCTGCTCCAGCATCACGAAGTTGGTGACGTCCACGATGTTGTTGATCGGCCTCAGGCCGGATTTGACCAGCGCCGTCTTCAGCCACTGGGGCGATTCCTGCACCCTCACCCCCTCCAGGAGCCTGGCTGTGTATCGGGGGCACTTGTCGGGATCGTCCAAAACAAGTCTTAGCAAGGTTTGTGAGCTCTGCTCACCCGCCACGCGTTCCACCCTGGGAAGCTTGACGGGGGTCCCCAGTGAGGCGGAAAGGTCGCGCGCGATACCTATATAACCCAGCAGGTCGGGCCGGTTGGGCGTTATCTCAAGCTCCAGGATGGTGTCCGGAAGCTCATAAATGGCGTTGACGGTGCATCCAAGGGGGGTGGAAGGATCCAGCGCGATGATCCCGGCGTGATTGTCGGAAAGCCCCAGTTCCCGTTCGGAACAGAGCATTCCCTGCGATTCCACGCCTCTGAGCAGGGCGCTTTTGATGGTCAGTCCTGCCAGTTCGGTTCCCGGCAGGGCCAACACAGAGATCATCCCGGCCACGCAGTTGGGCGCGCCGCAGACGACCTGGGCTGGTTCGGCCTCGCCATGATCAACCTGGCAGACCTGCAGATGGTCTGTGTTGGGAATGAGTTCAGCGCTGAGGACTTTGGCGGTGACTACTGTGGGCGGTAGCGCGGGCAGGGAAGTGACGGATTCGACCTCGATCCCGCTGAAGGTGAGGGTTTGCACCAATTTGTCGATGTCCGCGGGAAGATCGATGTAGCGGCTGAGCCAGCGGCAGGAGATGATCACAGGACCTCCCCGCTGAACTGGCGCAGCATCCGGATGTCGTTTTCAAACAGGATGCGCATGTCCGGAATGTTGTAGGTGAGCATGGCGATGCGTTCGATCCCCACTCCCAAAGCGTATCCGGACCAGATCTCGGGATCGATCCCCAGGATCCTGAACACGGCCGGATCAACCATCCCCGCGCCTCCCAGCTCCAACCAGCCTGAATTCTTGCAGATACGGCAGCCTTCTCCCCGGCAGGAAACGCAGCTGATGTCCATTTCGGCGCTGGGTTCCGTGAAGGGGAAGAAGTGGGGCCGGATGCGCGAGCGCACGCCTTCGCCAAACATGATCTGGGCGAAGTTTTGCAGGGTGTCCTTCAGGTCCGCCATCGAAACGCCTTTGTCCACCACCAAAGCCTCCACCTGATGAAAGACAGGGGAGTGGGAGGGATCAGGTTTGTCGTTGCGGTAGCACCTTCCTGGCGAGATGATGTGGATGGGGGGTGGATATTTTTCCATCGTGCGTACCTGCACTGTGGAGGTTTGGGTGCGCAGCAGCAGGCCGTTGTCCAGATAGAAGGTGTCGGCCAGGTTACGGGAAGGGTGATCGGGAGGGGTGTTCAGGGCGTCGAAGTTGTGGAATTCGTCATCGATGTCCGGTCCTTCGGCGATCTCAAACCCCAGGCTGATGAAGACATCCTCGATCCTGCGGCGGATGATGGTGAGCGGATGCAGCGATCCACGGGGCCGGGTGAGGCCGGGTAGGCTCAGGTCCTGGGCTGTGGCGGTGTCCTGCTCTTCCCGCAGCTGGTCTTTCAGTTCCATTTCCCGAGCGTTGAGCAGGGTCTCGATGCCAGAGCGGATCTCGTTGATCGCCTGGCCAACCGCCGGCTTTTCCTCATTGGGAAGGTCCTTAAGTTTCGCGTACAGGCTGTTCAGAAGGCTTTTCTTGCCCAGGTATCTGGCCTTGGCGTTCAGGATGTCGTTGGCTGTCTGGCAGGCGGCGATCTCTGTTTGCGCCTGCTCTGCCACTTCCCTCAGTTGTTTTTGCACCGTTATTCCTTCACTTGCTGTGGGGTTCCGGCCTGATGTGGCCGCTACCTTTGGAGTGATCAGCCTTTGGCGATCTCGACCAGCCTGGCGAAGGCGTCGCTGTCGTGCCAGGCCAGGTGGGCAAGGGACTTGCGGTTGATCTCGATATTGGCTTTGTGCAAACCGCTGATGAAACGGCTGTAGCTCATGTCGTTGATGCGGCAGGCGGCGTTGATGCGGATGATCCAAAGGCTGCGGAACTGTCTCTTTTTGAGCTTGCGGTGGGCAAAGGCAAAGGCCATGCCGCGTTCCACTGTTTGCCTGGCAACCCGGTAGGTTTTGCTGCGGCGGCCGAAGTTGCCTCTCGCGGCGAGCATGTATTTTTTTCTTCTGCGATGTGCGGCTACGTTATTCGCTGATCTTGGCATTTTTCTCTCCCTTTAGTTTCCCAGCATGCGGTTGATGCGCTTCTCGTCGCATTTGCGGACGATGGCGTTGGCGCGCAGGTGGCGTTTCAGCTTGGGTGATTTCTTGGTTTTGATGTGCGCGCTTTTGGCGTGGTGCCGCACGATCTTGCCGGTGCCGGTGAGCTTGAACCGCTTGGCTGCGGAACGGTTTGTTTTGATCTTGGGCATGTTTATCTCCTTAACTAATGAAAATCAGGTTCTGCTCGCTTTCTGGTCCTGTTCAGCCTTTTCCTGGGTGGCATCGGGGGCGGCTGCCTCAGGTGCCGCTACGGCCTCTTCAGGGGAGGAGGAAAGCTGTTCCAGGATGCGGTCGATGTCTTTTTTCGGGGTCATGATGAAGGAAAGCAGGTTGCGCTCGGCCACCGGCTCCGAATCCACGTCCGCCAGATGCGCCAGATCGGTCCGCAACTTTTCCAAAACGTTGAAACCAAGCTCCTTGTGGGCCATCTGACGTCCCCGGAAACGCACCGTGAATTTCACCTTGTTGTGCTGTATGAAGAATTTGATCGCGTTGTTTTTCTTGAAGTTGTAGTCGTGTTCCTCGGTGTTGGGGCCGAACTTGATCTCTTTGATCTCGATCTCATGCTGCTTCTTGCGGGCTTCCTTGGCTTTCTTTTCCTTCTGGAAATAGTATTTGCTGAAGTCCAGGATGCGGCAAACCGGCGGATCTGTGCTCGGTGAGATCTCTACCAGGTCCATAA
>JAGOIS010000172.1 GCA_017995495.1 Candidatus Cloacimonadota bacterium | reverse complement strand
CGCTGATGTTTCATCCGGTCCTGAGCCCCAGCTCATTTGCCCCTCCCTAACCTCCCCTTCACTTCCCCACCAACGGACGGGTGGTCAGGCGGAGGCAAAGCAGGAGTGATTGAGCTGAGCTTCGGGCTGGGAGATGACGGAGCGCAGAAGTAATTTGTTATTTAGATGTAGGGCATATAGTTATTGTAGCTTAGTTAAAGTGATACATAATGCGACTGAACGCCACGCAGGCTAATGTTCTTGACACGAAGGGCCGGCGGAAAAAACATCCACTCCCAAATGAATCAACAATCACAAGGTGTGTAAATGATCAAGGTAGATGCATTGGTCAAAGAGTTTCCCAAGAAGGACGGAAGCAGTTTTCGGGCGGTGGATGAGGTCAGCTTTGAGGCCGCTCATGGCGAGATCGTCTGTCTGCTGGGAGTGAACGGCGCTGGCAAGACCACCACGATGCGCATTCTTTCCACCATCTTCCAGCCCCAGGGCGGCAGCGCCTGGATCGAAGGCTACAACGTGGTTACCCAGGGCGACATGGTGCGCCGCAACCTGGGTTTCCTTTCCGGCGACACAGGCTTGTATATGCGCCTCACCCCGCGCGAGTTCGTAACCTATTTCGGCCGCCTCTACGGGGTCGGGGAAGGCGACATCAGGAGCCGTCTGGAAGAGATGTCCAGGCTGCTGGACATGCACGATTTCCTGGACAAAAAAATGGAATTCCTCTCCAGCGGCATGAAGCAAAAGGTTTCCATCGTGCGCTCCATCGTCCACGACCCGCCGGTGATGATCTTCGACGAACCGACCTCAGGCCTGGACATCCTCACCGCGCGCAACATTATCTCCTTCATCCGCAGTTGCAAGGAGCGAGGGAAATGCGTGCTTTTCTCCACCCACATCATGCGTGAGGCGGAACGCCTGGCCGACCGCATCGTGATGATCCATCAGGGCCGGGTGCTGGCCCAGGGGACCCTGGATATGATGCGGGCCCAGTCCAGCCTCAGCGACCTGGACGACATCTTCGTTTACTACGTGAACCAAGCCGGAACCGAAACCGAGGTGGCAGCCCATGAATTTTAAAAAAGCCCTCGTCATCTTCCGCAAAGAGACCCTGGAGATGCTGCGCGACAGACGCACCCTGTTCACCACGATCGTGTTGCCGGTGGTGCTGTATCCTCTGCTGTTCATAGGTTTCAGCTCCATTATGAGCCGGCAGACCGAAGTGCTCGAAAAGCGCGGCGCCACCATAGCGGTTCTGGACAGCCTGTCAGTCCGCGATTCTGACGCGGAGGAGGCCTACAGACTCATCCTCAGCGGCCTCAAGGCCACACCCTATCTCACGACCCTGGAAGCACCGCCGCAATTGGAATACCTCTACGCGGAAAAGGAGATCCAGGCCGTGGTGAGCGTGTCCGATTCACTCTCGCCCTCCAACGTGCCCACCTACAAGATCAATATCCGTTATGACGCTTCCGGCGAACAGGGCCAGGTGCTGTTCGGCAAACTTGAGAAATCCCTCATGGAGACGGCGCAGACACTGATCGCCCGGCGCTTGAGCGAGCGGAACCTGGAGCGGCAATACATCGAGCCCCTGATGATCAACCGGATCGACACCTCCACCGCTGCCAAGAAGATGGGCACCGTGCTGGGCATGCTGCTGCCCTACATCGTGATCCTGATGCTGGTCACCGGAGCTTCGGTGGTGGCAGCGGACCTGGTGGCGGGCGAAAAGGAACGCCGTACCCTGGAGACCTTGCTGGTCTCGTCGGCCACGCGGGGCGAGATCGTTTTGGGCAAATACCTCACGGTCTTCACCATGGCCATGATCAACGTGGTGATCAACCTCATCAGCATCAGCTTCTCCGTGGGTTTTCTGGTCAAACAGTTTGGCTTGGAAACGAACGGGGTACAGCTGCCGATCGGCTCGTTCCTGATCCTGCTTTTAGCCATGGTGCCCCTGGCCACGCTGTTTTCCGCCCTCCTGCTCTCCATCTCCACTTTCTCGCGCAACATGAAGGAAGCCCGCACCTACGAACAGCCCATCATGATCGGCTCCATGCTGATGGGAATGGTGAGCTTCATCCCCTCCATTCAGATCAGCAACCTGCTGGCCCTGGTTCCCGTGATCAACATCGCCCTACTCTTCAAGGCCGTGCTCACCGGAGAATGGCAGATGTCGCACCTCTTGATCACGGTGGGCTCCACCTTGCTGCTGGACGCGGTCGCGATCTGGCTCACGGTGCGCCTCTTCCATTCGGAATCCGTGCTCTTCCGCACCGAGGACGACAGCGGCGGGATCAAGACGGCGCGCACCAACAAACGCGGCTTCTTCAATCCCTTTTACGGCCTGGTCTATTTCTCGCTGGCCCTGGTGGCGCTTTATTATTTTGGCACAAAATGGCAGCTAAAAGACCTGACCGGAGGGCTGGTGCGGACCCAGGCATTCTTGATCGTCCTGCCGGTCTTTGTGGTTCTGAGTTTGCTCAGGATCAAGGGCGCCGAGGCCAGGAAGCTGCTGCGTCTGCAGGCCCCCAAGATCAGGGAGATCGCCCTGGTGCCTGTGATAGCGGTGTCCGCGGCGATCGTGGTGTCCATCCTGGCGCAGCTTATCAACCAGATCTTTCCCTTCCCCAAGGATTACATCGAAAACCTCTCCAAGCTCTTTCAGATGGACATCCCGCTGTGGAAAATGTTCCTGATCATAGCCGTCCTGCCCGGGATCTGCGAGGAGCTGCTCTTTCGCGGCTTCCTGATGCGCTTCTTTGAGGGCGAAAAATTCTGGTATCCCGTCTTGATCAGCGCCCTGCTCTTTGCCATCTTTCACCTCGATCCGTTCCGCCTGCTGCCCACCTTCCTGTTGGGAACTTTGCTGGGCTACCTGACCCTGCGTTCCGGAAGCATCTACAATTCCATGCTGTCCCACGCGATCAACAATTCTCTCGCCCTGTTGATCGTCACCTACGCCGAACGTCCCTGGCTGAAGGGACTGCTGGCCGACCCCGATAATCTCAAATACTGGGTGGTGATCCCGGCCTGCGCGGTGCTGGCTGCCTCTCTTTGGGCTTTTCACCGGATCACAGCGTCCCGGGAGGAGGAAAAATGTGCGGAATAGTTGGATACATTGGCCGGCGTAACGCCCTGCCCATCGTGGTGGAGGCGCTCAAACGCCTTGAATACCGGGGTTACGAC
>JAGOIS010000018.1 GCA_017995495.1 Candidatus Cloacimonadota bacterium | reverse complement strand
TTACGCCCCGGTCAATTTCGGCAAAGATGTCCTCCTTGATCTCATTCACCTTGGGCGAGATCACATAGACGCCGTTGAGATAGGGAAGGCCTTCGGAGGCCAGGTCGGTGATCTTGGTGGTGATGAAGAGGTTGATGTAGCCCCAGATGAGGATCTTGGGGTCTTTGAGCAGGACCGCCACCAAGAGGATGATCCCGCTTTCCACAATGTAATAGCCTGTGCCGATCGAAAGGCCGGCCTTCTGTTTGATGAGGGCCACGGGGATGTCCGTACCGCCGGTGGAGCCGCGTGATTTGAAGATTATCCCCAGTCCCAGGCCCAGCACCACGGATCCCGCGATGGCCGAAAGCAGCAGGTCCTCCGGGCCGAGGTAGGCAAAGACCGTCCTGCCCTGAAAGGAAAAGGTATGCTCATTTGCCGCCATGAGCCCCAGCCGGGCCAGGTTTTTGATGTTCACCAGGTCTGTGAAAACTGACGAAAGCAGCATTCCGATCACGGATTTGGCGCCAAAAGACCTGCCAATGAAGATGAAACTGATGACGAACAACGGAATGTTCAGGATGATCATGGACATTCCGACGGGGATCTTGAAATAGAAATTGATCACCTGGGCCAAGCCGCCCACGCCGCCGGGGGCCATGTTGTAGGGCATCAGAAACCAGGCATAGCCAATGGCCAGCAGCACCGAGCCGAACACAATCCCAGCCGTATATTTCGCTTCCCTGAGGAAGAGCTGTTTTCCCTTTAATTTCTTCATTTTTTGATTCTCCTAATCACTTGACGGATTGCCGCTCCCCAGAATTATGGCATCTTTCCGCAAGGTCCGCTTCAGACACGAAGTCCGGACCCGGCGGGCAGATTTAGCAAAGGAAATATCAGATGACCATAGACCTGAGATTTGACGGCAGCAGACACAGCCAGATCGAGCTGGAAACCAAAAAGCCGATCCACGAGATCCTGAAAAGCACGGATATCCCAGCCCAAAGGATCTTGTCCTATAAAATTGACCACGTCCAATATGTCAATGACGAATATATCCCCACCCAGAATACCCTGGTGGATTGCATCAGCTACAACCATCCCGAAGGCAGCAGGATCTACCACGATTCGGTGATCTTCATCCTCGCCAAGGCTGTGAACTCGATCTTGGGATCCGGGCACACCCTGGTGGTCGAACATTCGATCGGTGACGGCGTGTTCTGCGAGGTTTTCGGCACCCAAAGCTGGACGGAGAACGACTGCCAGCGGGTGAAAGAGGAAATGGGCAAAATAGTGGCCAGCGACCTGCCGATCGACAAGATCCGGGTGAAGACCAGCGAAGCGCTGGAGATCTTTAGCACCATGGGCCGCAAGGATGTGATCAAGAACCTCAAATACCGCTATAGCGAGGAAGTGTACGTCTATCGCTGCGGCAAATATTACGACCAGTTTCTGCGTCCCCTGGCTGACAGGACAGGCATGGTGCGGGAATTCGACCTGGTTTACAAGGCGCCCGGCTTCGTGCTGCGCTTTCCCAGCGGCAAAGAATGCCGCCTGGCCGGGCAGTTCACGCTGCCCGAGAAGCTCTTTAAGCTGCACCAGGAACACGACAAATGGCTGGATATCCTGCGCGTGCACAATATCGTCGACATCAACAAGCTCACCGACAACTACGAGATCTCGGAGTTCATCCTGGTGGAGGAAGCGCTGCACGAAAAGAAGATCGCCGAGATCGCCGCCGACATCGTAAAACGCTCTGATGTGAAGCTGATCCTGATCGCCGGGCCCTCGTCCTCCGGCAAGACCACCTTCGCCAAACGCCTTTCCATCCAGTTGCAGGCCTCCAAGGCCAAGCCAAATGTGGTCGGCCTCGATGACTATTTCATCGACCGCGACAAGACGGCGCGCAAGGAAAGCGGTGAAATCGACTTTGAGTCCATCCACGCGTTGGACCTCGAATATCTGAACCAACAGCTCACCCAGTTGCTCAACGGCGAGGAAGTCGAACTGCCGCACTACGATTTCACCCGGGGCATGAGGCGCCGGAGCAACAAGCTCATCCGCCTGCGTGAGGAGGATGTGATCGTGATGGAGGGGATCCACGGCCTCAATGACGAACTCACGGCCTCAATTCCCGCCAACCGCAAAGTGAAGATCTATGTGAGCGCCCTCAACCAACTCAACATTGACAACCACAACCGCGTGGCGACCACCGACTGCCGCCTGCTGCGGAGGATGATCCGCGACCACCAGTACCGCGGCTACACGGCCACAGAGACCATGCTGCGCTGGCCCAGCGTGAGGGATGGGGAGGAGAAGAACATATTTCCCTATCAGGAAAACGCCGATTTCATGTTCAACAGCAGCCTCACCTATGAGCTTGGGGTGCTGCGCAAACACGCCTGGAAAATGCTCCTCTCGGTTCCCCAAAGCTCTGGGGCCTACACTGAGGCCCAAAGACTGCTGGCTTTGCTCGCCAACGTCAACGACATCCCGGACACGCTGGTGCCCTACAACTCCATCATCAGGGAATTCACCAACGGCTCCATCTTCAGGTATTAGCATGAACAAGATCCACATTCTGGCCGACGATGTGCGCAACAAGATCGCCGCGGGCGAGGTGATCGAACGGCCGGCCTCGGTGGTGAAAGAACTGGTGGAAAACGCGATCGATGCTGCCGCGACTCAGATCCTGGTGGCGGTGGAAAACGGCGGCAAGGACCTGATCCAGGTGAGCGACAACGGTGGCGGCATGAGTCCCGACGACGCTTTGCTGGCCTTTGAACGCCATGCCACCAGCAAGATCAAGACAGTGGGTGACATTATCAGCATCGGCACCCTCGGTTTTAGGGGCGAAGCCCTGTCCAGCATCGCCAGCGTGAGCAACCTCACCCTGATCACCCGCGACACCGCCAGCGAGGTGGCCACCCAGGTCGATTTCGATTTTGGCCGCCTGCTCAAGATGGGGCAGGCCTCCTCCAATCCCGGCACCAACATCACCGTCCGGGGCCTCTTCAAAGCCCTGCCTGCGAGGAGGAAATTTCTCAAAAGCGCCCCGACCGAACTGCGCCACATCCTCAAATACGTTCATTATCAAGCCGTGCTCCACCCCGGCATCGGCTTCAAGCTCTTTGTGGATGGCCAGCAGAAGCTGTCCTTCATGGTGGCGGAAAACCGGGAACAGAGGATGGGTGAGGTGTTTGGCTCGGGATTCTTCACTGACGACATCATCCCCATCAGCGCCGAACAGGATGGTTACCGTCTGGAAGGCTACATCTTCGGCCTCGAGGATCGCAGCGACAAACTGGTGGACATGCAGTACAGCTTCATCAACGGACGCTATATCACGGACAAAACGGTGAAACACGCGATCAGAAGCGCCTACGAACCTTTCATCCTCAAAACCAGAGTCTGGCAAAAGGGCACCACGCCGCCTTACCTGCTCTTTCTGCACATCCCGGTGGAGCAGATAGACGTGAACGTCCATCCCGCCAAGCTGGAAGTGAGATTCCGCGAACAACAGAAGGTGCATTCCCTGGTCTTTCTAACCCTCACCGACGCCCTGAAAGCCTATGAACACGAGAAATTTGCCACTGCCCGCGATAAATTCGATCATGCCAGCAAGGTCGATGACGCCACCTTCGCCGAGCGCAGCATCTACAGCAGCAGGGTGGACGTTCCCCGCTTCTCGGAGTATAAAAAGGAATTCGGCAACCTTTACCAGGAGGAGATCTTCCCTCCGCCCGGCGCGCCAGAGCGGAAAGCGGACAAAATGGAGCTGCCGCTGGTGGACGCGGACAAGAAGGATACCGAGCAACAACTCGAGATAGCGGGAGACCTGCCCAACGAGTCATTCCAGTATCGCCTGCTGCTGCGCAACGAAGAGGATTACATCAATCCCTGGCAACTGCACAACACCTACATTTTCATCCAGGTGGAAGACGGCCTGGTGATCATCGACCAACACGCCGCTCACGAGCGCATCATCTACGAAAAGCTGCTGCAGCGCGTTCAGGGCGCCCCGCCGGTGAGGCAGAAACTGATCATCCCCCTGGTGATCGACATTCCCCCGATCGTTGCCAGCGAGATCCGCGAACTGGTGGAACAAAACCTTGAACTGCTGGAAAAAACAGGCTTCGTGCTTAAGAAATTTAGCGGCGACTCCCTTGTGATCGAGGAGATCCCGGCCGAGTTGGATGACTGGCAGGGAGGCAAGATCTTCATCGAGATCCTCAAACAGCTTGAAGAGGAACTGGAACTCAACTCCGATTTCCGGGAATCCCTGGCCAAGTCCATCGCCTGCAAGGCCGCGATCAAGGCTGGTAAAAAGCTCACCCGCAAGGAAATGCTCAACCTCATCAACCAGCTCTTCGCCTGCCAGATGCCTTATTTTTGCCCTCACGGCAGGCCGCTGATCCTCAAAATGACCTTGGCGGATTTCGAGAAGAAATTCAAACGCCAGTTATGATCCCCCTGATCACTCTCGAAGGGCCCACCGCTTCGGGAAAATCAGCCCTGGCCCTGGCTCTGGCACAGGAGCTGGGAACCGAGATCATCTCCGCCGATTCACGCCAGGTTTACAGGCGCATGGACATCGGCACCGCCAAACCTTCCGCCCGGGATCTCGAAGCTGTGCCCCACCACCTGATCGATATCATCGAACCTGACGAAAGCTACAACGCCGGCAGATTCTGCGCGGACGCCACCCACATCATCGACGGCCTTCACCGGCGGGACAGGATCCCTCTTGTCTGCGGCGGAACGGGACTCTACGTCAATGCCCTGCTGCGGGGGCTATTTCCTCATATCAGCATCGATCCCAGCCTGCGCCGGCAGCTGAAACTACGCCTGGCCGGGGAGGGTCTGGAGAGCCTGCACCGGGAGCTGAAAGAGCTTGATCCTGCCTTCACTGCCGGCATCAGCGGCAACGACAGGCAGCGGGTTTTGCGAGGTCTGGAGGTTTTCCTGGCCACGGGCGTACCCATCAGCGAACATTGGCGCCGGCAGCGTGAGCAAAGCGGCTTCAGGGCTTTCCGCATCCTCATCGATCCGCCCCGCGCCGCCCTCTACGCGAGGATCGATGCCCGCGTGGCTTCCATGCTGGGACAGGGCCTGCTGGAAGAGATAAAAAACTTGTTGTCAATGGGCTTCGACGCTTCCTCGCCCGGACTCAACAGCGTGGGCTACAAGGAGTTTCTACCCCACCTGACGGAAGCCGTCTCCCTTCAGGATTGTGCCGCTCTGGCCGCCCAGCACACCCGTAACTATGCCAAGCGGCAATGCACTTGGTACCGCAAAATCAAGTTTGATTTGACATTGGGCTCGGATGCAGGTATTTTATCTGAGATAGCCGCCCATGTTAGGGATTGGCAATTATCTCTGAACTGAGGAAAACATGCATCTGGTAGCGAAGGTTTTTGACCTGAACATCTCTGAGGACGAGGTCCTCAACGAAAGCGGGAAGCTGATCGGACAGGACGGTCAGATGGCCCTGGCGCAAGCCCTGAACAGGGTCATAGACCGCTGTTTGCTGCTGCATCAGGCCCGGCAGATGGGTATTGAGGTGACTGAGGATGAATTTGACAGCGCTCTCCTCGAGACCCTCGATGACATAGAGGAAGCGCCCCGGGACGATGAGCAGACCCAATTGATGGAAGACCGCATCCGCCAGAAGATCGTGCTCAGGAAATATGTCAGCCAGGTGGTCGCCCACGATGTGCTCATCGCCGACGAGAAGCTGCTGGCTTTTTACGAGGACCAGTCAGAAGTGTTTTTTGCCCCGGAAGCCGTGCGGGCTTCGCATATCCTGTTCCGGCTGGATGAGCCTGAAGCCGAAAGCAAGGCCAGGGAGCTCAGGGCGCGGATCCGCACCAAGGATGATTTCGTCAATTTTTGCCCCAACCATTCCCAATGCCCCTCCGGAGCTCGATACGGCGATCTGGGCTGGTTTCCCCGCGGCCGCATGATCCCCCGGATCGAAGAGATCGCCTTCGCTCTCCAGCCAGGCCAGATCAGCGATGTGTTCAAAACCCGCTACGGTTTTCACATCCTGCTGGTCACTGACCGCAAGCTCAGCCAGCCGGTACCCTTCGAAGAGATCAAGGACAGCCTCAAAGCCCGCCTGATCCAATTGGAAAGGGAGTACTTCCTCATCCGCCACGTGAACGACCTGCGCCGCGTCCACCACGACCAGATCGTGATCCTCGATCCCAGGTTCAGCCTCTAAACTTTCTCCTTCTTGCCCTCCACCAGTACCAGGATCCCCTCTTTCAGCACCTTCAATTCCACCTCCGACATGGCATTGCCCCGCCGCAGTTCATAACTCGCCACAAAACTCCCCGGCCTGCTCTTCATCACCAGGATCACGTCCGCCAGCTTGATCGCCTCGCTGATGTCGTGGGTAACCAGGATGATGCTCAGTTTCAGTTCCCGCGTGATCTCTGCCAGCCAGTTCTGTAATTGCAGGCGGGTGATGGCGTCCAGGCTGGCGAAGGGCTCGTCCAGCAACAGCAGTTCGGTGTCCATCATGCAGGTGCGCAGAAAAGCGGCTCGCTGGCGCAACCCGCCGCTGAGCTGATAGGGCAGGTGGGAGGCGTGTTCATCCAAGCCAAAAACCGGCAGCAGTTTCCTCACTCGCTCTCTGGCGGCAGGGATGCTTCCGCCCCGGATGCGCACTGGGATCAGGGCGTTGTCCACCACATCCAGCCAGGGAAAGAGCAGGTCGTCCTGGGGCATGTAGCCCAGCCTGCCGCTCTGGCCCGTTATCTCCTCATCTCGAAAAAAGATCCCTCCCGTGTCCGGTCTGGTGATCCCGGCCAGAAGTTCCAAAAACGTGCTCTTGCCGCAACCGCTGCCTCCCACCACGCAAACGAAGCTCTGGTCACGCATCTCGAAATCCACATTGTGCAGGATCAGCTGCGGTTCTCCCTGCAGTAGGAAGGATTTGCTGAGTCCGCGGGCGCTGAGGATGTTTGGCATCAGGGCAGGTATTCGTTGGTGAAAGCTTCGTCCGGCTTGATGCCGATGCGGATGATCCGTTTGGAGTACATCCAGTCCGCGAAGCGTTTCCACACCATCAGGTCCTGCTGGCCCCAGCGGGTGGCGTCGGACTGGAATTCGCCGCTCAGATACTCCAGGCTGGCTTTCACCAGGTCGCGGTCCAGCTCCGGCACCGCCTTGGACAGCAGTTCGGCGGATTTTGAGGGGTCTTTGATGCAGTGCTCATAACCCTTGGAGGTCGCCGCCAGGAATTGCCGCATCAGCGCGGGCTCGGAATTGGCCATCAGGTCGTTGGTGATCAGCACAGGGGTGTAAAAATCAAACACCCGGTCGATCTCCCGCACCGGCATGAAGTTGATCCCGATCCCCTTCAAGCGCGCCTGCACCCCGTCCCAGCCGTAATAGATCCATTCAAAATCCACGTCTTTGCCGATGGTGGAAAAGAAATCGTAGACGCCGGAGACAACTGTAACACTGTCATAATCGGCTTTTCCAGCCCGCATCACCTGCTTCATTATCTCCAGTTCGGAAGGCCAGCCGGAACTGCCGTATTTCCTGCCCATGAAGTCTTGGGCGGAGGTGATGTTGGCCTCTTGCAGTGAGGCAAAGCCGGAGGTGTTGTGCTGGATCACCGCCGCGATCGATTTCACCGGAATGCTCTGCGACCGTGCGATGGTCACACTTTCCTGATAGCTGAAGCCAAACTCGGCCTGGCCGCCGGCGACGATCTTTTCCGCCGTGTTTTCGCCAGGCTGGATGATCTCCACCTCCAACCCCTGTTCCTTGTAGTAGCCAAGCTCTCGCGCCACATACACGCCCGCGTGGTTGGTGTTCGGCGTCCAATCCAGCACCACCCGCACCCTGCGCAGTTTCACTTCCTCATTATGTTTTTTGCACCCGGGGCTGAGCGTCAGCAGCAGGAGGAGGATCGTGATCGCTATAGTGATCTTTTTTTTCATTTAGTTGCTCCATATAATATCATCCATAGCTTAAGCTCTTGGATGATACATTCTATGTGTTTCAATCAGATAACGCGTGTCAACGTGCGTGTATATCTGGGTTGTGTTCAGGCTGGAATGGCCCAGCAAAACCTGCACGATCCGCAGGTTGACGCCGCCCTCCAGCAGGTGGGTGGCGAAGGAATGGCGGAAGGTGTGAGGCGTGATCTCCTGTTTGATGCCCGCATCTAGCGCCGCCTGGCGCAGGATCTTCCAAAAACCCATCCGGGTGAGTTTGTGTCCCCGGTTGTTGAGGAACAGCACGTCGGTCTGGTTCAATTGCAGCAGGGCGGGGCGGGTTTGCGCCAGATAGTTGCCGAGCAGGATGCCCACGCTTTCCACAAAGGGGACGAAGCGTTGTTTCGAGCCTTTGCCGCGTACCAGGATCACACCTTCGCCAAAATTGATATCGTGGGTGGTGAGACCCAGCAGTTCGGAGATGCGCAGGCCTGTGCAATACAGCAGTTCGAGCATCGCCTGGTTTCGCTTTTGCAGGGTTGTTTCCTGCGGCAATCCGTCCAGAAATCCCAGCATGGTCTCCACGTTCAGAAAGTCTGGCAGATGCTGTCCCGGCTTGATCTTCGGCACCTGGTCGAAATCGACCTCCACCTGCTCTCCGTTATCCGCCAGAAAGCCGAAAAACTGTTTCAGGGCAACCCGCTTGCGGGCCACGGAAGCGTCCACCAGCCCGGCTTCCATCAATTCTGACAGGTAGCGGCTGACGTGTTCCTGCCTGTATTGCCCGATCCGAAGCTCTTTCCAGCCCAGAAAATCCAGAACATCCCGGCGGTAGCTTTCCACGCTGTTTTCCGCCATCCCCTTTTCCACCCTGATGTAAAAGACAAAGCTGTTCAGCAAGCTGGTCAGGTGGGGGGACAGGCTCATTCTCCGGCCTGGTAATTGGGTGATTCTTTGGTGATGTTGACATCGTGGGGATGGGATTCCTTGAGCCCGGCGCCGCTGATCTCTATGAACCGGGCTTTTTCGCGCAGGGCGGCCAGGTTTTCCGCTCCACAGTAGCCCATCCCGGAGCGCAGGCCTCCCGTGAGCTGATACAGAAAGTCTTTCAGGGGACCCTTGTAGGGCACCATGCCCTCGATCCCTTCCGCCACCAGCTTGCTTTCCTCCGTACCGCTCTGGAAATAGCGGTCGCTGCTTCCCTGCCGCATCGCGCCGATGGAGCCCATACCGCGGTAGCTTTTGAAGCGGCGTCCGTTGTAGATGACGGATTCGCCGGGGCTTTCATCGGTTCCGGCCAGCAGTGAGCCGATCATCACGGCATCCGCGCCTCCGGCCAGGGCTTTGACGATATCGCCTGAGTATTTGATCCCGCCGTCGGCGATCAACGGAATGCCCGCTTTGGCGGCGACCTCGGAGCAGTCCATGACCGCGGAAAGCTGCGGCACCCCGATGCCGGCAATCACCCGCGTGGTGCAGATGGAGCCGGGTCCGATGCCCACCTTGATCGCGTCCGCGCCGCAGTCGATGAGGTATTGCGCGGCTTTGGCCGTGGCGATGTTTCCCGCCAGCACCTCCACGGAGCAGCTCGCCTTAACCTGGCGCAAAGCGGTCCGGATATTGGCCTGGTGGCCATGCGCGGTGTCGATCACCAGCAGGTTCACGCCCTGAATCACCAGTTCCCGCGCCCGTTCCAGAAAATCTCCGGTCACCCCGATCGCCGCGCCCACCAGCAGGCGGTTTTTGGCGTCCTGCACGGCATTGGGGTGGCTGCTCCGTTTCAGGATGTCGCGCACCGTGAGCATTCCCACCAGGCTGAAATCCTCGGTCACGATCAGGAGTTTTTCTATCCTGTGCTTTTGCAGCAAGGCAACGCAATCTTCGTTGGATGTGCCTTCCGGGGCCGTGATCAGGCGTTCGCGAGGGGTCATCAGGTCTTTGATGGGTCGCTTGCCGTCGGTCACGAAGCGGATGTCGCGGCTGGTCAGGATGCCCACCAGGCGTCCGTTTTCCACCACGGGAAAGCCGCCGATCCGGTGCTCTTCCCTCAGCCGTTGGACTTTGGCCAGAGTGTCGTTGGGGGAAAGGGTGTGGGGATTGGTGATGAGCCCACTTTCGGCTCGTTTCACCCGGCTGACCTCAGTGGCTTGTTTTTCGATGGACAGGTTTTTGTGGATGATCCCCAGGCCGCCCTCCCGCGCCATCGCGATCGCCATGTCGGATTCCGTCACCGTGTCCATGGCGGAGCTCAGGATCGGGATCTTCAGGCAAAGGTGGGGCGTGATCCTGGTCTCCAGATTAACCTTGGCAGGCAGCACCTGAGAATATTGTGGCTCTAGCAGAACATCGTCGAAGGTGTAGGTTTTGCGCATAGTTTTTTTCATCTCAAACTCCCCTCCAATCCAAAAAAAGTACTTCGCCCCATATGTCAAGCGATTTGCCAAAGCCAGCCTGCCCCAGCGGTCGAACCTGACATCCTGTTCATCAAGGTTCATAGGCCCATTCAGCTTCCGCTGGATTCAACGGACTCCAAGGATGATACGGATTACAGATTTACATATGAAAAGTGTATGGAACGCGGAAAAACACTGAAAAGTACAGAAATATGGCTCTCTTTCAAATCGAGTGGATCCCCGTCTGCTTTAGGGAACCAGCGAAGAGGGGGCAGAATCATAGCCACTTGAGAAAAATGAAAGAGGCGAGATAGGGAAGGCCTGCCAAAGCGGCAAGCCTTCCCGACAGAGGCTATAAGCCAGGATCAATCAGTTCATTGGAGGATCAGCGGTTTCGCCTTTCCGGCCAACTGGACCTTCAAGACAGGTCGCAGATTGCTGTTTGTATATTCCCGGGAATGGAAATAGGTGATGGGGATGTTGTAGTCGTTCCAAGGCACGAAGTCGGTGATTTTCCAGCCATAGTTTATGGACATGCCGCTTATACAGGCTTGGACGTCGGCTGTGACGTCCCACTCCATCCAGTCGGAGGTGGAGGCGGGCACCTGTGCGGTGGAGGAGGCAACCCCTGCCCAAAGAGGCTGGTTGTTCCAGGTTACTGCCGCTTCGTTCCAGAGTTGGAGTGCCCGGAACAGCGACAGTGTCCTGCCGGCGGGGTCGTTGTCCTTGAAATCGTAGTAATAGAGCTTTAGAGTGGCAGAGTCGATGGTGGAGCCGCTGGGGATCGAGGCGAGGCTGAACCAAATCAGGGTGTCTATCTGCCAAGACCCTGCCGGGGGCGGATAGAGCGGATTGCCGGAAGCGTTCCTGACTGCTAGGCGGTCTCCGGTGCCGTCATTGGTGTTAGGTAGGGTGATGTGGATGCTGGCGTCCATGCTGGCTGAATATTCTTCTTCGCTGAGGACCACAAAGGCGGCGGAGGCAGTGAGGCTGGGATTGTACAGGGGATCGTGGCTGGTGTCAGTATCAAAGGCTTTGGCCTTGACCGTGGCGGACTCAGTGAGGGTGAAGGGGGCATCATACAGGATGGATGAAGTGGTGGGGGTTGAGCCGTCGGTGGTGTAGTGGATATCGACATTGGTTGAGGAGCAGCTGATACTGACGTCCACAGAAGTCAAGTAGTTGCCGGCAGCGGGGCTGATCACCGGCGTCTCCACCGCCGGGATTGAGATAGTGTAATCCGCTGTGGCTATGTCGCTGGGCCTCCAAGGGCTTTTGAACGCCTTGGCCTTCAGGGTGGTATCGGAGTTGATGTTCACCGGCCCGGAATAGAGGGGCGAGGCGGTGGTGGGATCGCTGCCGTCGGTGGTGTAGCGGATGGAGGTGCCATCGGTGGAGCAGGAGATGATGACGTTCTGGTAGCCAGTATAATCTCCACCTTCCGGGCTGAAGGATGGCTGGGCAACCTGTTGGGAGGTGGCTTGGGCCAGGATCACGCTGTAGTCGAAGACCGTGGTCCCCCATTCCAATTCATAGCTGAGTACTTCAAACTCCACTCCGGCGTCAACCTTGAAGCCGCCCGTCAGGGTCCACCAAGGGTCGTCCAGGATATCGGCATCCAGCGCCAGATATCCTGCTGCGAAGATAAAAGGCCCGGCGACGCTGTAGAGGTTCAGTTCCAGTTGTGGCCCCGCGGCGGCGGAGGCGTTCAATCCCACGGAGAGTGAAGGCGGTTCGTAGCCGAAACTGAGGCCATGGCTTTCGTATGTGGACCATTGGGGTGAGCCGTATTTATTGTATTTGACTCCGGCGTCAAGTGTGGCATTGGCGCTCACGGAAGTGGTGATGGAAGCACCTCCGCCGGCTTCGAGCTCGAGGACGATGGCCACTGAGGGGGTCATCCAGACCGGCACGGGACCCGTCATAAAAGAGATCAATGCGAAGTTCTGCTCGTAGAGCTCGATCTTCTTGTCCACGCTGAAACCTCCAGTTATCTCCAATTCGATGGTGGCGTCAACATCTCCGTGGCCTCCCATTTTCAGGGATGTGAGCCCGGAGAAATAGCCAACGCTCACGCTGAAGTCGTATCCCAGGGTAAATTCGATCTCTCCGGTGACTTTGATTTCTACCCCGTCATCCAAAGGTATCGTGACGTTCAGGTTGTAGGGGAAGCTGAAATCCTTGGCTCCCGGCACGAAAGTGATGCCATCCACCAAGGCTTTGGAGGATACGAGATCGGAGACCTTGACGGGTTCGCTGAAGTTTAATTGGATCTGATCAAAGGCCTCTTCCAGCTTGGCATTGACCGTTTCGATGTAAACCAGGTTGCCAGCGAAGTAGAAACTGACAACTTTGCGCATCAGGCCCGAGGGGATCTGCGGGCAGGGGGCCATCACGAGGATGTTTCCGGGGGTGTAATAAGGCGCCGGGGCGGAGTTGAGAAGCACCAGGTTGGCTTCGTCCATGTGAACGAAGAAAGGCAGGTCGACCGCTGTGAGGACATGCGTAAGCGGGGAGGGTATCGCGGGGATGTTGTCATCGGCAACCACCTTGGCCCGGTAGTTGGTTCCGGAGGGGATGCCGTCCTGGCTGTAGTCCCATACGATCTGGCGGGGGGAACCCTGTTCGGTGGCTTCCACGATCCCGATATCCCCGCTCAGGGAACCGGGGCTGGGAACGATGCCGTAGCTGAGTCCGCCGTCGGCGGAGATCTCCACCGAGACCATGCACAACAACTCATCAGGGTGGGCGAGGTAGTAGTCGATAACCACCATTTCATCCTGTTGGGTGGCAGTCACGTTGGTCACTTCCGGCGCGCCAGCGAACAGGACCAAGGCGGAAAAGATGGCCGCGAGGGTTATAACGAGCTTTTTCATGGCAGCCTCCCTATTTCAGTAGCACCAGTTTGATGTTGTAGACGCGGCTGGGGGAAGTGAGACGGAGTAAATAGATGCCGCTCGAGCAGGGACGCCCGCCGGTGTCCCGGCTGTCCCATACCATTTTGTGGTAGCCGGGGCTGAAGCTTTGGGACCGTACCAGTTGCCCGGCCAGGTTGTAGATGCCAAGGAGGGCGGTTTCATCCGCCTTGACCTCGATTTCGATGTTGGCGCAGGTTTTGAAGGGGTTGGGCCAGACCGGGCGCATCAGGGTGGTTTCCGGCAAAGTCGGGGTGGGGAAGGGTTCCACCGTCACGCTTACGGGGCCGTGGAAGTTGCTGCCGCAATAGTCGGCGCTCTCCAGCCAGTAAAAATAGGTGCCTCCAAGTTCCACTTCCTGGTCAATATGGCTATAGCTGTGGGGTTGGGAGGTGTTGGTGGCCGGGATGCAGACAGGTGTCAGGAGCTGGGCTCCCACCAGTTCTGCTGTTTGGGCCTTGTAAACCCTATAGCCGACCAGACCGGTCTCCGTCTGGCTGGTCCAGTTTACTGAAACGTAATTCAGGGCTGTCACTGTGGCAGCGAATGACGACAGCTCAACCGGCAAGGTCGGGACGATGATGGTGAAAATGTTGGACTCACCGAAGCCGATGAGTCCATGCGCGCTTCCCAGTAAAAAGAGAAGCAGAAGGAGGATGAGATGTTTTTTCATGTGAAACTCCTTGTTAAGAAGGGGATGGGAGTGGGCGGTGCTGTCGAATAAAAACCACAGCCTTCCGCAAATACATTGTGACAAACAAAACTGCCGGAAAACTATCCATGACGTTCGCCATCCTTTGCCGTTGGCCTTTGCCGGAATGCCAGCCTGAGCTGGCATCCTCAGCTGACTTTTAGTATGCATCAACTGCCCTGTTTAGCGCAGAGGCCTGATGATCCATTCGAGGTATCTTTCGCATCTGCCTTGTAGCCAGGCAGGGGGCAACTCTTTTATACGTCAATTTATTGGGGAACGTAATTATTTGTCAAGCGATATTTCATTCTTTTCCAGAAAGATTTGCGGTGAGGAGAGGTGATTATTATTAAATATATCGCCGCCGCTTAGGGGGGGGGATTACTACGTTACGCTGAGCGGCATCCGCGCAATCCTTCTGTTACTCCGAGAGCTCAACCCATTTAGTTGGACAAAGAGCTTCACATAAGGATCTAGTGCTTCTGTTAATCAGTGAATCTGTTGATCTGTCGATCAGCTTTGCAGGGGGCGCAGAAATTCGATCACCAGGATAGTGGTGTCGTCCCTGGTTCTCTGAGGATCAGCGAATTCCCTGACGGCGGAAAGGATGGCGTGGGCGGTACCCTCGGGATGCGAGCCTTTAAGCCCGGAGAGTACTTTTTCCAAGCCTGCCGATCCGAACAGTTCTTCAAACTTGTTCACTGATTCAGTAACGCCGTCTGTGAAGACCACGATCTGGTCTCCGGGAGAAAGCTGCAGGGTTTCAGAAGTGATGCGGATGTTATCGAAAAAGCCCAGAGCGGTGGAGTGTGTGGTGGCGAATTTATTAAAACGACCATCGGGGGAAAGCTGGTAAAGGGGCGGGTGGCCGGCGTTGGAGAAGGCGCAACGCCCCGAATCAAGCTCGATGATACCGAGTACCATGGTCACAAAGTCGGACTCCAGATTGTGTTCCTGCAAAAAGGCGTTCAAGCGGAGCAGGATGGTTTCCGGGCTGTCATTGGCGGAGGCTGTGGCTCGCAGGAGGGTGGTCAGCATGGTCA
>JAGOIS010000017.1 GCA_017995495.1 Candidatus Cloacimonadota bacterium | reverse complement strand
TATCAGGGAGTTTGAGCTGCCGTAGAATACAAAGATGCCACCGGTGGGGGCAAAGCCGGACCAGGTGCCTTCGAAATCTCCCTCGGTTCTGATGTACCCCGAGGAGATGCTGAGGGTAAGGTAAGTAGGGGCGGGGCTTCCCAATACGTTGTAAACGGCTATCCCTGTCTGGTGGAAATCCAGGTAACCGCCAACCATCACCAGGGAAGCATCGTCATAGGAACTCCAGGTGGAGTATTCAGCGGAGCTGTAAACTTGGAAATACCCGTTGCTGATGGTAATGTCTCCCTTGAGGTCCACATTCTCGTTCGTGACGTTGATGGCACCGAACTGGTCGGTAAGCCACCATTTCCCGTAGATTCCGGCATCAGCCAGGTCGTTCGCGGTGAAGGTGGCATTGGTGTTCATGTCTATGCCGCCGGAGGTCCAGTCGTACTGGGCGCAGGTGACGGTCTTGCCGCTGGTGAAGCGCAGGGCGGAGAACATGTCTATTTCCAGGATGTTGAAGGTTTCATCACTCAGGATAGTTTGCCAGGTGGTGCTGTTGTTGAAGATAACCCTGCCCGCGCCTTCGACAAAGCCGTCCGGGCCCACCTGGTTGTCCCAGTTGCCGGCGATCTTGATGGTGTTGTAGCCATCCACAGAGAGGTAAGCGCTTTCGATGGTGAGGTTGCCAATGAGGGTGAGGTTGTATTCTGAGACAATTCCAGAGGTGGCGCTGCAAATGAGGTTGTAAAGCCAACAGCCCGGCCCCTGCAGGTCGATGTATTGGAAAGCACCGTCCATCTTGAGCGTGCCGGTGTTGAATTTGATGCCATAAGTTCCGACAGTGTTGCCCAGGTTGTAGTCCAGGAGGTGGCCCAGAAGGGTCACCACGATGTTTTCGCTGCAAAAGAACCTGTTGCCGGTGTTGTTCACCAGGTCGTTGTTGATCTTGAACGGCTGGGTGGTGTCCAAGTTGATATTCACGTAGCCAGTTCCCGCAGTTTTTGCGGCGTTCAGATATCCAAACTCGGTGGTGGGTTCGTAATTTCTTATATGGCTATCCGCCGTGCCTTTGAAGCTGACACTACCTCCGCTGTCCATGATGAATCCGGCCCCATTGTAAATGGTGAGGTTACCGAAAAAATTGAATAAAGTGAGACCACTGTCCACAGTAGAAGAGCCCGGATGCCAGTATGCAGTTCCAGAAACAGAAAGCGGGCCGGTGCCCGTCACAGAGATGGTCCCGTAGTTATCTAGGTTGCTTGCGATCGAGACTCCGCCGGTGCTGCTCATGGTCAGGGTTCCGTTGTTGGTTAAGTAACCGCCGTTGGTCAGGCTGTAGGATGAGAGCACCCGCAGTTCGCCGCCTGTCTGGATGATCATGCCGTTGCAGAACGAGTTGGCGGTGATGTGCGGCTTGTTTGTGGTTGAGGGGATGATCACGCCATCCGAACTGGTGGGTACTCCGTTGGGACTCCAGTTTCCCGATGTGCTCCAGTTTTGACTGGTGCTGCCGGTCCAGGTGTAGGTGGTTTGGGCCAGAAGCCCGGCCGCGGCTATCAACAGGATCAGGACAAATAAAAAACGTTTCATGATCTCTCCTTGTTTGGATCATTGGGTTATGGCAATGGTTTCATCCCACGATTGTGGACAAAATTCTACACGGTTCGAAACTGAAGGGAATTTTTGCGGTCCATCCCCAGTCGGGTGGGGAGGAAAACACCCAATATTGGCGATTGAAAAGCGGCTAACATTACCGGCCATACTTCCTTCGACCTTTGGTTAACATATTGTTGAATAGGAATATCGACCAAGCCTGGCTTGGTCCCGCACATCGGATTTCATGCTCTGGCCAGAGTTTATAACTGTCAAGATGAAAATTGTTAATTTGACAGTATTAGTTGGGATAGTTCACAATTCCCGGACAGCCGGGTAAGAGGCCGCGGGAGGCTGGCTTGGGGGATAGGCGCGAAAGACTTTCCAGCTCAGCTTTCCGGGATCAGCAGATCCTCCAGGCCCAATTTGGGAACGTGGTGAACGTCTTTATCGTCGCGCCAGTATTCGATGGAGCCATCATCCCCAACGGGGTCGATCACCACTTGCTCCGCGGGAAGTCCCAGCGCGATCACCAATACGATTCCCAGATCCTCCGGCAGATGGAAGATCCGATGGACTTCATCCTTGTTCACAGAACCCAGCATGCATCCGCCCCAGCCACGTTCCGTCGCGGCCATCAGGATGCTCTGCGCGGCGATGCCGGTGTCCACAAACTGCATCTGGCCGGCATCCTGGGGCAGGCACATGATCAGATAGGCGGCGGGACGTTCTCCGGGTTGGGGCCCGGCCCAGTATTTCAAATAACCAGCCCAGCGGGTGTGGGGGAACACCAGGTCGCATTCTTTTTGGGCGTAAACAAGCCGGTAACGCAGGGGCTGGCGGTTCATGGCGCTGGAAGCGAGGCGGGCGTGATCGATCAGGGCCAGCAGGTCCTCACGGCTGAGGCGCTGTTGTTCATCAAAACGTCGGTAACTGCGGTTTTGGACTATCAGATCGTGCAACATATCGGTCTCCTATAGGGTTGATCTTTGGTAAAACGGTCGGTGGAATTGAGTTTGCCTCCTGAGGTCGATGACACCGCTGGCAATAAAGCTCAGATTCCGCAAGGGAAGGGGGTTTGCAGCAGGGCGTCAAAATCCGTGAGCCGCCATTGCCAGTTTCCCAGGGCGGTGCCGGGAACGTTCATCCGGGCTGAGGAACCCAACCCCAGGATATCCTGCACGGGGACGATGATGTTGTCGCAGCCGGAATCCTGGGCGATCAGGCAGAGGATGGTGTGGATGGAGGCCTCAACGTCTGTGAGGTCTTCCAAACCCAGGCCGGCAAAGAGGGGCAGGTTTTCCCTGATGAAGCTGAGCAGATTGATCCGGCTGGGGGAATCCTCGGCCAGATTTTCATACCATTCCCGTACGGTGGGATTGTCGTGGGTGCCGGTGTAGAGAAAGCGCTCGGCAGGGAAATCGCGCACCTTGGGAACGCTCTCCTCAAAGCAAAACTGAAGCACGATCATACCTGGGAGTTCATATAGGTCACGAAAAGAACAGACCTCGCCGTTGAGGATGCCCAGGTCCTCGGCGATGAACCTGTCGGAGGGGAAGATCGCCTGCAGCAGGGGGAAGAAATCCTCCGGCCTGGCCCGCTCCCAACTGCCATCCAAGGCTGTTTCCGGGAGTTCCGGCAGCCCATCGGCCCCAAATGCCTTGAGGGGCACAGCCCAGTAGTTCACATACCCGATGAAGTGATCGAGGCGAACTTTGTCCAGATGGCCCAGGGCGTTGCGGATGCGGTGGACAAACAGCTGGAAGCCGTCCTCGCGCATCACGTCCCAGCGGTAGAGCGGATTTCCCCAAAGCTGGCCGTTTTCGCTGAAGGCGTCCGCTGGCACTCCCGCCACCCGGTTGCGATTGCCGTTGGCGTCAAGGTCGAACAAGTGGGGATTGGACCAGACTTCCGCGCTGTGATAGGCCAGGTATAGGGGCATGTCGCCGATGAGCTGCAAGCCCTGGGAATTGAGGTAATCCTTGAGGCGGTACAACTGGTCCTTCACCATCGCCTGGGCACAGGCAGCCCGCAGCATCTGGCGTCCGTAACTCTTGAACAGGCTTTCGTACAGCTCTTCGGAGTACTTGCGGTGCTCTTCCCGAAAGAGATGCCAGTCATCGTCTCCATAGAGCTTGATCAAAGTGATATAAGCAAGATAGGGCTTCATATACAAGGCATTGCTTTCAATGAACTCATATATCTCTATGTCGGAAAGGAAATTATCCACCGCCTTTGCTATGAGCTGGTCCTTGAGCCGGTAGACGGTGTCGTAGGGTACATTGTCGCTGGGAGGCAGTTTGGCGGCCTCGAGATCGGGGAGGTCGATGAGCCCATCTTCATAGAGGAGGTCAGGGCTGATGAGATAGGGGTTGAGGGCAAAAGCGGAGAGTGGATTGTAAGGCGAATTCCCGTATCCCGTCTGGTATAGGGGCAGGATCTGCCAGTATTTGAAGCCCCGCTCGACCAGGATGTCGGCAAACTGGTAGGCTTCGGGCCCCAAGTCGCCGATGCCGTATGCGGAGGGCAAAGAACTGATATGCAGCAGCACGCCGAGGTTTTTCAAGCGGCCTCCAGGATCCTCAGGATGCAGGTGGTAAGGAGGACGGCGTCGCTGCCCTGGCTGGATTTGAGTTTGGCATCGGTGTCCAGCAGGATGGCGAAGATCTGCTCCATTTGTTGGAGAGTGTAATTCTGGGCAAACTGCAGGTATAACCTGCGCTGATCGGCAAAGACTTCCATGAGGTTTTTGCCACTGATCTCAGCAGGGCTGAGATGTGCTGCTTTCATGAGGAGGATATGGTAGATGATCTGATACACCCGGGTGATCTGGCCAAGGATCTGCAAACCCTTGAGTTCGGTGGCCAGCATCCGGTCCAGCAGCGACATAGCTTCTCCACCCTGTCTTTCCCCCAAGGCTTTCGCGAAGGAGATCTGGGTGCCCACCCGGGATGAGCCGATCCCGCGCAGGACGTCGGCTTCGGTGATCTGTTTTCGGTCACCGACCAACAGGGCCAGCTTTTGCAGTTCGTTGTTGGCGCCGGCATAATCCAGCTCCACCCGGCTTGTGAAAACGTAACGCGCGTTTTGGGGCATGGTCTTTCCCAGGCGGGTGAGGGCTTGTTCCAGCCAGGGGGCGAACACCCCGCCGTGGATGGGCGGGTCGCAGGTGACGGTTTCGCAGGCCTCTTTGATCTTCTTCCAGCCGGAAAGGCGGGCGTCGATCTTTTCCGCCGTGATCACCAGGCTCTGCTGCGGGGAAGGGTCCGCAAAATAGTTCGCCAGACATTCCAACTCTGCTTTTTTGAGCAGGTCGGCATTGCGGAAGAGGATCAGCTTAGCGCTGGAAAAGATCGAATAGGCGTCCAGCAGGTCGTTGATCTGAACGCTTTTCACCTCGTCGCCGTAGATGATCACGAGGTCCACATCATCGCTCTTCCTCAGCTCCCGGCGGATGTGGTCGGTGACAGTGTCCATCAGAAAAGCATCGCCTCCCAGCAGCAGGAAATTGTCTCCCAGCCTGGGTTTGACTGTATCGATCCCGAGGGCGTTGAGCGGCATTAGGATCTCCAAAAGATGAGGGCGATGCTGATGATGCCGACAGCCCAGCAATAATAGGCAAAGTATCTGAGCCTGGCCCGGGAGATGAGTTCCAGCAGAAATCCGATCACCAGCCAGGCCACTCCAAACGCGGCCACGAAACCGCCAAGATAGACCCCAATCTCTTTCCAGGTGAGCAGTTTGAACAGGCCGAGGTTGACCGCGTTGGCGGCCACTATGGCTGGAATGCTGAGCAGGAAAGAGAATTCCGCCGCTTCCCTGCGCTTCAGCCCCACCAGCAGAGAGCCGGTGATGGTGGAACCCGAGCGGGAGATGCCGGGGATGATGGCGATGCCCTGAATCAAACCCACCAGCAGACTGCGGGGCAGCCCCATGTTCGAAGCCAGGATGTCGCCGGAGTGGAGCTTGTCTGAAACAAAGACGACCAGACCTGTGACCAGCAGCATCACGGCCACGATCAGCGGCTGCGAATAGAGGTTTTCGAAGAGATCGCCAAAGAGCAGATAAACCAATCCTGTGGCCAGGGAGGCTGTGAGCAAATACAGGATCACATTGCGGTTGCGGAGGTGGTCCTGATGACGCAGCGTCTGTTTCCAACTGAACAGAGAAACCAGCAGGTTCCAGACCCTCCGCCGGAAAAAGACCAGCACAGCCAGCAGGGTGCCGAGGTGCATGAATACTTCAAACAGGGTGTCGCCGGAATCCTTGATCCCGAAGAAATGTTGCGCCAGCACCAGATGGCCGGATGAACTGACCGGCAGAAACTCCGTCAAACCTTGTAAAATGCCCAGCAGAACGGCGCTGATGAAACTCATGTTGTCCTCACAGGATTAGGGGCACATCGGTCTTTCCCACCTGGGATAGCGGGATCAGGGTGAACCCGGCTGCCCTGGCTTTGTCGATGAAAGTCTTCAGATACCGCAATTTTTCCGCGTTGTGGCAGTGGGTGATGGCAATGACGGCATTCCTGCGCAGCCCAAGCTCCCGCACCTGGCTGAACCTCGCCTCCAGCGTTGCGTCACTGATGTTCGGCGAATCAAGGAAGAGGTCGTTGCGGTAGGCGGGTATCCGGGCTTTCTGGGCTTCCTGAAAGGCGATGGAGACGTTGGAGGTGCGGCTGTCAAAAAAGAACCTGCCTTTCTTCTTCAGAACCCCCATCACCCAGCTCATGATCTTGTTATCGGTGGTGGCCAGGCTGCCCATGTGGTTGTTGATCCCCGCGCAGAGCGGCAGGGCGTTCAGATGGCGGAGGAGGGTCTTTTCCACCCGGGCCTGGTCCATTTGCACCAGGAT
This sequence comes from Candidatus Cloacimonadota bacterium, assembly GCA_017995495.1. Taxonomy (GTDB): domain Bacteria; phylum Cloacimonadota; class Cloacimonadia; order Cloacimonadales; family Cloacimonadaceae; genus Syntrophosphaera. The sequence continues at coordinate 8,603 of JAGOIS010000017.1, read as the reverse complement.
GGGATTGTCGCCGGGATTTTCCCGCGGATAGTCGATCGGCTCCATGGGCACGTGGACCAGGGTTTCCCGGCCTTGGGCGTGGGCCCGGTTCATCGTTTCCTCGCTGAATTTCATCCCGGAAAAGATGGTGAAGTCGATCTCCACAGGCAGGTCCAGCCACTGCTGCAGCAACTCATCCCCCACAGGGCCAAAATCGTCCACCACGATGGCCAGAAATCTTTTGGAGGATCTATCCTGGAGCGACAAAGTGGCATGGAACAGGTCAACAGCGTATTCATTTTCCCCGTGGGTGAAGGTGAGCTTCTGCCTGTTGCCTTCTACCTTGCCGGAACTGAGAACCGCGCCCCGGGCCTCAAACTCGCCCTTCACGATCATGTTTGCGAAAGTGAGGTCCATCTTCCGGCGTTCCACGGGAAGATCCAGATGCAGGACTCCCCGGCTCTTTTTCCTGCCGATTTTGCCCTGGGGTAGGTCGAACCTTCTCTCCAGAGCGGAAACCAGGCTGTCCGGATCGAACCCGGCAGTCTTAAGCGAATGTTCCGCGGCTGTAGCGCCGGCGCTTTCCGGCTTGCGGGTGACGATCCACACGATGGCTCCGCAGAGCAGCAGGATCAACAGATAGAGCCGGAGATCCCGGTTTTTGCCGCTGGTTTTGGGGTGGGCGCGTTTCCTTGTCCGCTTAGCCATTTGCTGCCTCTGGGGAGGTGATGAAACGATGGGGGTGGAATTTACCTGCCAGATGCACCGCCAGCTTTACCAGCGGGGCGAAGAGCAGGTTTGAGATCAGCATGGCCACGAACAGCACAAAGATGTCGTAGAGCAGCGTGACCAAACCGCTGGGAACGGCGAGATATAGATTGGGATCGACACCAAGGACAGTCAAGACCAGATAGGTGCCCCTCACAAATACCAGATGGTAGATCGCGGAGAAAACAACAGCCAGCATCACGTAAAGCGCGCCATGCAACAGATAGCTGGTCTGCTTTTGCCCATAATCCCGGCGGACCTCGGCAAGAGCCTTTCGCAGGTCCATCCCCTGCTCCCGGTAGGGTTGGGTCCAGCTGTTCCTGAGCGCGTAGTACAGGATCAAAATGGCGCTCAGGAGCCTGGCCAGGGAAAGGTTTATGGTTTGCAGGGGCAGGCTGAGCCCGTAAAATTGATTCAATAGAGCGGTCGCCAGAAAGATCAGGGCAAAGCCTCCCAGGATCAGCAGCAGCAGTTTGTGCATGCCGATCACGGTCTGGATGAAGGATGTCTTTTCAGCCTCGGGATGAGGATATTTGTCGCTGACTAGCGCGCTAAAGTTCTTCATCGCCAGGGTGCCCATCAGGATCAGGATCAACAGGAAGACCACCAGGGGGATGTAGAATTTTTGAGATGTCATCAGACCTGAGCTGGCCACAAGAAAACTTTCCGTTTCTATCCAATAGAACAGGGACATCGGATAGAGAAAGACTTGCACTCCGTTGAAATCTCCAAAGAGCAGGCTGAAAATCCGGATCAGTATCTTGTGCAAGGTCGTCATATATTCCATCTGGCGGTCTTTTTTTCGCTGAAACAACACCCAATCGGGACGGAAGCCTTTTTGTCAATGCCAATCTTACGGAAGGGGGTAAGGCCTGTGGGCATGGCGTTCCTTTGTTCTCAGAGGAACTTGGTTCCCTTGGTGGAAAACGCGTTGACATCCAGTTTGGCGAACTGTCCGGCCGCAAGTTTGGGAATGGCGGCGGCGCCCACCATGGCCGCGTTGTCCACGCAGAGTTCCAGGGAGGGGCGGAAAAAATCCAAACCGAGAGCAGCGGCACGTTCTCTGAGCTGATCGCGCAGAGCGCTGTTGGCAGCCACCCCGCCAGCCAGCAGGATGGTTTTCAGCCCTTTCAGCCTGGCGTATCTGAGCGTTTTGTCGATCAGGGGATCAATTATCGCCTGTTGGATCGAGGCGGCCAGGTCGTTGATGTACGCGTTGACGAATTCCGCCTCATGCCTGGCCAGATATTCCCGCACCGCAGTTTTGAGCCCGCTGTAGCTGAAATTTTGGTCATCCCTGCGTTTCAGGGCGCGGGGAAAGTGGTGGAAGTTGGGATTCCCACCCCTGGCGGTCTTATCCAGCAGAGGACCGCCCGGATAACCAAGGCCCAGCAGTTTGGCAGTTTTGTCAAAAGTCTCGCCGGCAGCGTCATCGAGGGTCCTGCCCACCACCTCGAAGCTGGTGTGAGCGGTGAAATGCACCAGTTCCGTGTGGCCTCCGGAAACCACCAGCGCCAGAAAGGGAGGTTTGATGGAGGGGTTTTCAATCAGGTTGGCAAAGATGTGCGACAGCATGTGGTTCACCGTGATCAGCGGCTTGCTCCAGCTCCAAGCCAGGCTTTTGGCGAAGGCCAGCCCCACGATCAGGGATCCGATCAGGCCGGGATTGATGGACACGGCCAGGGCGGCGATGTCGGCTGGAGCAAGCCTGGTCTTGCGCAGCGCGGCTTCGGTGAGGTGAAGGATGTTTTGTAAATGGAGCCTGGAAGCAAGCTCCGGCAGCACTCCGCCGAAATCGGCATGGTCCGTTTGGGTGGAAACGAGGTTGCAGAGCACGCGGTAATCGGATCCGATGATGGCCACCGAAGTGTCGTCACAGGAGGATTCGAAAGCCAGGATGAGGTTCATCGGGAGGCGCGCACATGCTCGGGGGTGATGTCCTGCAGGGTGGTGCCTCCCGGCAGTTCCGCGTCCAGATTGTAGAGGCCGCGGGCGTCGGGTTGGGTGGAGATTAAAACGCGCACCCCCGCTGGCAGCCGATCCAGCAGGGCAGCCGGTCCCCTCACCTTGAGCGTGGCCCGGGCAGGGAAGAGCTTCAGTCCGCTCGGAGCCTCGATGGGCAGGTCGGACAGGATTCGGGTTTGCAGCTGCTCGCCGGGACCGCCAGGTTGTTTGGCTCGGCTGGAGGCGGGTTCTTCCTTGGCTTGAACCGGGCTTTGGGCTTTCGCCTGCTCTGCCAGGGACGGGGGGATCACGCCCAGCACCTTCACGTTGAGGTTCTCCGGCATATTCACCACCTGGTAGGCCAGGGCGTTGCCGGCCCAAAAATCCGCCGCTTCCATCTGGATGTGGGCTTTGGCCAGTTTCAGGCGCAGGATGTCCAGCCCGCGTCCCTCCACTGTGCAGTTGATATGGCTGGGAGGCTGGCGCAGAGAGTCCGCCCCGGTGGGGTTCACCAGTTTCAGGTTCAACCCCGTTCTGCTCTCATGCTGTGTCACCAGGGACATTTGCAGCCAGATGAAGAGCGCCATCAACAGCGCGATTATCTTCAGGCCGAGGTTGTTCCTCATGCTCAGTGGTTTTCCAGCAGGGGCGCGAGGCCCAGCAGTTTGATTTTCTTATACAGGGTGGTGCGCTCAAGCCCGATGACCAGGGCGGTTTTGCTTACCAGCCAGTCATTTTCCTGCAGATAGTGAAGGATGAAATCTCGTTCGAAAGCCGCCGTGCTGTCTTTGATGCTGTTGATCTGAAAATAGCGGTCCATGCCCAGGACCCCGCTTTCCGTGCTTTGCAGCAGTTTGTTGTGCAGATGTCTCAGGATGGTCTTGTTGCTGATCTCCCGTTCGTTGATGCTGATATAGCGGCAGAAATTCTTCAGTTCACGGACGTTTCCAGGCCATTTATAGGCCAGCAGCTCATCCTTGAGCGCCTTGAGATCCAGCTGCTCGCTCAGGTGGTAGCTGTTGGCGTAGCTGGTGATGAAATAGCTCATCAGCAGCAGGATGTCGTCGTCGCGCTCGCGCAGGGGAGGGATGTGGATCACGTTGCCCTCGATGCGGTAATAGAAATCCCTGCGGATGCGGGTTGAGTCTGCCAGCGTGTTCAGATCGGCGTTGGAAGTGTAGATCAGGCGGGTGTTCACCTGTTTCACGGTTCCGCCCACCACCTGGATCTCCTTGTTCTCCACCGCCCGCAGGATCTTGGACTGGGACTGGGTGCTGAGGTTGGTCACCTCGTCCAAAAAGAGTATCCCTTCTGAACATTTTTCAAACAAGCCGATGGTGCCGCGGTCCTGAGGGTCGGCGGCTGTGCGTTCCTTCCCGAAGAGCTCCCTCTCGATCAGGGATTCGTTCAGCGAACTGCACAGGATGGTCTGGAAAGGCATGCCGAAGCGTTGGGAATTCACGTAGTAGTAGTTGGCCGCCACTTCCTTGCCGGTGCCGTTTTCGCCCAGGATGAGAACGTCCTCGTCAACCTCGGCGTATTTCATCAATTGGGTGCGGACCTGGTTGATCGCCTCGCTTTCGCCGATGAAGGGGAAGGTTCGGGTGAACTGCTTTTTCAGGTTCAGATACTCGATCTGCAGGCCCAGATTCAGTTCTTCCTGACGCTTGAGGGTCACGGCGTTCTCAATGTGGAGGTTCAGCTGGTTGATGCTGAAATTGGCACCTTTTTCGATGAAGTGGTAGGCCCCCAGTTCGCGGATCTGGCGGATCTGCACGTTGTCCACCTCGCCGGAGATCACGATCACCTTGAAGTTGAAATCCAGGTTGTCCCTCAGGTATTTCAGCACCTGGATCCCGTTGAGGCGGCTGCCCACCAGGAACACGTCCAGGAGGATCACGTCCGGCATGAAGCCCCTCAATTCCTCGAAGAAAGCATCCGAATTGGTGGAGTGCAGCACCGCGTAATCTCTGGCTTTGAGCACTTTGCCGATCTGGTTGGCCAGGATAAGATCGTCCTCGAGGATGATTACTTTTCCTTTCATTGCTTTAGTCTCAGTGCAGCCGTTCTTCCAGGTCGGCCATCGCGTTCGTGTAATAGATGTAGGCCTGGTCGGGGGAGTCATAGGGCGAGAAATACTTATGCACGTCACCGTCGGTGAAGTATTTGGTGCACATATAGTAGAAGTGGTCGGAGGTGCTCAGCTTGCGGGCGGTCTCAAGCAGCATGGGGTCGCCTTTCTGTTTCACCTTTTCCAGCAGCCGGTAGAGGGTCTCGATGGCGTTGTGCTGCATGTCGTTGGAAAGCCAGGCGGAAAGGTCGCGTTCGGCGTCGGCCCAGGATACCGGCGAGGGGAAGGAGAGCGCTTCCTGCTGATAGTTGGCCAGCCCAAAGGTCTCTTTGGGGGTGGCGAATCCCAGGTGCTGCCGCTTGAGGACCTCGGCGGGGAAGTGCTGCATGAAGTCGAAGATCCCGGAATCCGCCCACTGGTGTTCGCCAAAGGTCTCATAGTCCATGAAGAGGTTCAAAAACTGGTTGCGTCCTTCTTTTTCCGTCAGGGTGAGGTGGTCGATCCAGTTCACGAACTTGTCCACCGTCAGCGGATATTCCGGCCAGTCGCGGTTGGAGAAGCGGAAGGCGATGTCGTCCGAAAGCTGGTAATATTTCAGCAGCAGGTTGATGTCCTTGGAGTAGTTTTTGTAGGCATAGAGGGGCGTGCGCCAGTTAAGGATGCGCTCGGCCCCTTCCGTGATGATGGTTTTGAAGCCCTCGATCTCAAACACCAGGTCGGAGAGGCTGTCCTGATAGATCAGCTCTGTGTTGCGGAAGGTTTCGGTGTAATAACCGAATTCACTCTGCATCAGCTCCCGGTGCAGGGCCACCTGGTCCAGGAACTCGTTGGTGTCGTAAAGAAAAGCCAGGGAATGGTAAAATGTCTCGCCCAGCAATTCCACGCAGCCGGTATCCACCAGCGCTTTGAACGAATCCAGGGTCTCCGGGCTCCAGGCTTTGAATTGCTCGATCGCCGTTCCCGTGATGGAATAGGCCACTTTGAAGCGCCCCTCCAGTTTGCGGATCAGTTCCAGCAGCAGCTTGTTGGTGGGTAGATAGCATTTTTCCGCCACTTTGCGCATCACTTGCGCGTTCAGGCGGTCGTCAAAATAATCCGTATTCTTGCCAATGTCCAGCACGTTCAGATGTTTGAGCCGGTAGGGCTGATGCACTTGAAAGTAAAACACCACGTTTAGCATATGTCACACCTTTCAGGAATTGCTTTTGATATAGTCCGCGAGGGTGTTGGAATAAATCAGGCGGATCTTTTCCGCAGCTTCTTTCCAGCGGATCTGGTTCACCTCGCGCATGCCGTCCAGTCCCATTTTCTGGCATTTATCAGGGTTATCGATCAGATAGTTCACGGTGCTCGCCATCAGGTCCACGTCCCAGTAGTCGATCTTGTAGGCGTGGTTCACCACCTCGGCCACCCCGCTCTGCTTGGAGATGATGGAGGTGAGGCCGAAGGCCATCGCCTCCAGGGGCGAGATGCCGAAAGGTTCCGAGACCGAGGGCAGCATGTAGATGTCGGAGGCGCGCAGGATGTCCTCCACCTGGCCGCGGTTGAGGAAGCCGGTGAAGAGAAAGCGATTCTGCAATTTCCGCGAAGCCGAGTCGCGCAGCAGCTGGCGTTCCATGTCGCCGGTGCCGGCAACGATGAACCGAGCCTCGGGATGGGCTTTCAGCACCCTCGCGGCCACTTCCAGATAGTAATCCGGCCCCTTCTGCAGGGTGATCCGGCCCAGAAACAGCACCGTGGGTCCCCGGAAGATGCGCCTCTTGGTGGTCACCGATTCCTCAGAAAGCGAAAAGGCGTTGTGCACGATGCGGATCTTGGCCGTGTCGATGCGGTAGCGGGACATGATCATCTGGGCGGTGTATTGCGACACCGCGATCACCTTGTCCGCGTACATCATGCCCGCGTGCTCGATCTTGTGGACCCGTTCATCGCCGGGGCCGCCGGCGCGGTCGAATTCCGTGGCGTGGATGTGCACCACCAGCGGTTTTTGGGAGATCTTTTTGGCCAGGATCCCGGAGGGATAGGTGAGCCAGTCGTGGGCATGGATGAGGTTGTAATCCAGTTTGCTCGCGAACTTTTCCGCCCGCAGGGTGAATTCCTGCACCTTCTTGATCAGGTCCTCATCCCCCCTCAGGTGGACGGCCACATCGGCGAACACCTCGCGTTCCTGCACCGAGTCGAAATAGGTTTGCCACGTGTCCAGTTTTATGGCGGTGCTGAACTGGCTGATCTCAGCCAGCCGCAGGTAGGATTCCGGCCGGCCGCTGATGCCGATGTATTCCAGCCGTTCCTGTAGGGTTGTGAAATCCTGGCGGCTGTATTCCTTGTTCAGCACGGGGTCCATGAAAACCGCCGGCAGAGTGTCCGCGTCGCTCACCTCGCGCAGCGGGAAATAGACCATTTCCTTGGTGGGCAGCACCAGGTCGATCTTGATGCCGAGGGCCAGCAGCGCCCGCACCATTCCGTAACAGGCCATTCCCAGGCCACCGGAGATCAGGGGCGGAAACTCCCAGGTGAACATCAGTATCTTCATTCTCATTTCCTCCTGGCAGGTTTTCTGCGGGGTTGCTTTGGTGCTTCCCGCTTTTGGGCCTGGGTGATGGAATGGATGTAGGTTTCGATGTTATAGAGGGCGGCCACGCTGATCGCCTGGGCCGGAGAGCCCTTGGGGAAATGGGGATTGTCGCCGTCCCAGACCTCGGCCAGGGAGGCGATGTGACCACGCGTGAAGCTGCAGCGGAAGGTGGAGATCTGCTCGCCGAGCTTTTCCGCCAGTTCCTCCGCCGGCATGATTTCCCGGTTTATCTTCATGAACAGCCCGCAGAATGGTCCCAAGAGCCAGGCCCAGACGCTGCCGTTGTGGTAGGAAAGGTCGCGTTCGCGCTGGGTGCCGTAGTATTTTTTGCGGAAGCGGAAATCCTTGGGGCTCAGGGTGCGCAGGCCGTATGGCGTGTAGAGTTCGGCGCAGGCGCGTTCCCAAACCTGGCGCATCTTGTCGGGGTCGATCAGTTCCCAAGGCAGGGATAGCGCGATCACGGCGTTGGGCCGCACTTCCAGCACCGGTCTGTCTCCCAGCAGCCTGTCCGCCAGATAGCCGCCGGCCCAGAATTTCTGGAAGGAGGCGCGCACCAGGTCCTTCATTTCAGTGATCTGCTCGATCGGGGTGTAGCGGATCTTGGCCAGGCGGCGGTATTCGTCGCACATGGCCTGATAGCAGCAGATCGCGTTGTACCAGAGCGCGTTGATCTCCACCGGGGCTCCGTTGCGCGGAGTCACGGGTTTGCCGTCCACCCGCACGTCCATCCAGGTGGCGTGGGCGAATTCCGCCTTCAGTTCGATCAGTCCGTCACCTCGCACAAAGAAGGGGTACTGGTAGTTGTTCAAAATGCCCATCAGAACTTCCTCGATCAGCTTGATACTCTCGCGCCAGAAGGCCTTGTCCTGCTTGTACCGGCCCAGTTTCCACATCAGGATCACGAACCACAGGGTGGCGTCCACAGTGTCATAATTGGCATCCCGGCCGGATTCCGCCTTCATGTTCGGGATCAACCCTTCCTTCAGTTCGCGGCGGTATTTGAGCAGCACCTTTTCCACCAGTTTCAGGTTTTGGGGGTTGTGCATCAGGGCGTTGAGCACGATCATGGTGTCGCGTCCCCAGACCCCGTAATAGGGATATCCGGCCACGATGTCGTCGTTGGCCAGGAAGTCCTTGAGCGCGAATTCCAGCAGCCGCAGATATTCCTCGTGGGTGTAAAGGTTGTTATCGTTCAGGTCTAGGTTGCCTATCAGGCTGTCGTCGGTGTCCGGCTGGCGGGGGAAATCCTTGGGTTTGGGCAGGTCT
>JAGOIS010000171.1 GCA_017995495.1 Candidatus Cloacimonadota bacterium | reverse complement strand
ATCACCCTCAGAGGCTGGGTGCGCACCATCCGCCACAGCGGCAAATTGCTCTTTATAGTGCTGCGGGACGGCACCGGAGAGATCCAGTGCGTGGCCTTCCAGCCGGATCTGGGCGAGGAAATGTTTGAAACCGCCAAACGCCTGACCCTGGAATCCTCGGTGATCATCAGCGGCACCGCCAAGCCGCATCAGAAAAAGGAAGGCCAGTTTGAGCTGGCGATCAGCTCCCTCTCCCCCATCCAAGTGGCCGAAGAATACCCCATCGGCAAAAAGGAACACGGACCTGATTTCCTGCTTTCCAACCGGCATCTCTGGATCAGGTCCTCCAAACAGTGGGCGGTCCTGCGCATCCGCCACGCAGTTTACTTCGCGATTTGCGACTGGCTGAACCAGAACCACTTCGTGCGCTTTGACTCCCCTATTTTAACCCCCAACGCCTGCGAAGGCACCACCACCCTCTTCGAGCTCGACTATTTCGACGAAGGCAAGGCCTACCTCTCCCAATCCGGCCAACTCTATCTCGAGACAGGGATCATGAGCCTGGGCCGGGTTTACGACTTCGGTCCGGTGTTTCGCGCGGAACGCTCCAAAACCAGGAAGCACCTAACGGAATTCTGGATGATGGACGCGGAGGCAGCCTTCGTGGAACACGAGGAAAGCATGCAGATCCAGGAAGACCTGATCAGATATGTGATCCGCACTGTGCTCAAGGATTGTGACGCGGAACTGACGGTGCTGGAGCGTGACCGGGAGGCGCTCAAAGCCGCGGACACCTCTTTTAAACGGATGACCCACCGCGAGGCCGTCGACTACCTGCGCTCCAAAGGCAGTGAGATCACCCACGGCAGCGACCTGGGGGCAGCCGACGAAGTGCTGCTCACCGAAGGATCGCCAGTGCCCATTTTCATCGAGAAATGGCCCAAGGAGATCAAAGCTTTTTACATGAAACGCGATCCCCTGGACCCAAACCTGGTGCTGGGAAGCGATCTGATCGCCCCGGAAGGGTTCGGCGAGATCATCGGCGGCTCACAGCGCGAGGATGACCACGACCTGCTGCTGCAGCGCATGCAAGCGGAAAATATGCCCATTGAAGACTACCAGTGGTTTTTGGACCTGCGCAAGTACGGCAGCGTGCCCCACAGTGGATTTGGCGTCGGCCTCGAACGTCTGGTGACCTGGATGAGCGGCATCCATCACATCCGCGAAACCATCCCCTTTCCCAGGATGATCTATAGAATCTATCCCTGACCCGGATTTTGGGTTGATCCGCAAGGGGATGGCCTGCCTGTTGATTGGGCTTGCTTGCCCGGCCACACCGAGTTGAGATAAAATATTAAATAAAATAAACATGGAGAATGGGATGAACCATAGCAAATCCTTTTCCCGGGTGACCCGCGGGATGAAATCTTCGCTGATCAGAGAACTGGTGGCCTCCACCAAGAACATCGAGGGCCTGATCTCTTTCGCGGGAGGATTTCCTTCGCCGCAGACCTTCCCCTCGGAGCAACTGGCGGAAATCTTTCGCGAAGTGGTGCAAACTGAAGGCCGCGACGTACTGCAATACGGCGCCAGCGAAGGTGACAGCCTGCTCAAGCGACAACTGCTGAATTGGGAGGGTCTCGATCTCAGCGAGGACGAGATGATCATCACCGTCGGGGCCACCAATGCACTCTATTACTACGGGAAAACGCTGGTGGATCCTGGAGACGTCATCCTCTGCGAAGCCCCGAGCTTCCTGGGCTCGCTGGTTGCCTTCGACGCCCTGGAAGCCGACTGCCACAGTGTTCCCTTCGATTCCGACGGCATCATCATGGAGCGGTTGGAAGAGAAAGTGCGCCTGTTGCGGGGTCAGGGCAGGAAGATCAAATTCCTCTATATCATCCCGGATTTTCAGAATCCCGGCGGCATCAGCTACAGCCTGCAAAGACGGCGGGAGTTGATCCGTTTTTGCGTGGACAACGAGATCCCCATCGTGGAAGACAATCCCTATTCCCGGCTCCGCTACTCGGGAGAACCGCTGCCCACCTTTTACAAGTTGAACCGAGATGAATTTGCCGCCGATCCCATAGTTACCGAAATCGTCTCTTTTTCCAAGATCCTGGGCCCGGGCATGCGCATCGCCTATGCCAAGGGCACACCAGATCTGATCAACCGGATGGTCTCCTGGCAGCAAAAGGTCAACATCACCCCGGATTGCGTGGCGCAAAGGACCGTGGCCCGTTTTCTGGAAAAAGGACTGATGGAGCCGCACATTGCGGGCATCCGCAAGTTCTACGCCCCCTATTTGAACAAAATGCTGGGCGATCTGGAGAGATACATGCCCGCGAATGTAAGCTGGACCAAGCCCCAGGGAGGCATCTTCCTCTGGATGACCCTGCCGGAAAACGTCAGCGCCGACAAACTCTTCCACCAAGCCGCTCAGAACAAGGTCTCCTTCATCCCCGGCTCAAAGTTTTACCCCGAGGGACAGGAGAAGTTCAACACCCTGCGGCTCAATTTCAGCTTCGCCACCCCGGAACAGATAGAAACAGGCATCAAGCGCCTGGCGGATTTGCTGGATCAACCCCAAGCATGAAAGGGCCCGGAAACAATTTCGCTCCCATCAACCTGATATTGTGTATCCTGTTGTTGGGCGTTCTGGCTCTGGCCGCGCCTTCGGGTCTTGGCGCGGAGACCATCACCCACCGGGTGGTTACCGGAGACACCCTCTACAACATCAGCAAACGCTACGGTGTGAGCATCGACCAGATCAAACTGCTGAACGGTCTGAGCGACAATATAATCAATCTCAATCAGGTGCTGAGGATCAAGGATGCCGATGGCCATCCCGCGCTCTCCGAGGCCTCCGGCACTGGCAGCGGTTTGATCCCGGAGATCAGGCTGGCAGCCGATCCTGTCACCCCGCTATTCACGGCCGGAATCGATGCTGAGGGCAGGTGGTCCGCTGTGGCCAGGATGCCATCCGAGGTTATCTGTGGCGCAGATTCGCTCGGAAACCGCTATTTTACGGGAACCTTTTCGGGATCAAAGGAATTTGGCAAGATCAGGCTGGAAAGCCTGATGGATAATGGACAGCCAGGGGCGGATAAACTTGTGGATTCTTGGATCGCCAGCCAAAACAAAGCTGGGGACTGGCTCTGGGCAAAGAATCTGGCCGTGCTGCCAAAATTCGAAGAAACACAGCTGGCTTTGGCCGTGGATGGATCTGGTGTTATTTATGTGGCGGGTGCCTTTAATGGAGAGCTGGTTCTGGACCAGAT
>JAGOIS010000170.1 GCA_017995495.1 Candidatus Cloacimonadota bacterium | reverse complement strand
GATATATCCAGCTTGGTTTTCAATTTTCTGCGGCGGACTCACCAGCGGCTGTTTTTGCCTGCTCTTTGGAGGCAGTTTGCCGGAATTTGCGGTCGCCTATGCCGTCGGTATCCTGGTGAGCCTGTCCCTGCGGCTGCTGGGATTGCTCCAGATCAACAACTTCCTGCTCCACATCCTGGGCGCGGCGCTGGTGGTCACTTTTGCCAAACTGATCAACCTCTGGGTGACAGGCATCAAGCTGGACAACATCATCATCGGCGGCATCATGCTGCTGGTGCCGGGACTCAGCTTTGTGAACGCGATCCGGGATACCATGAGCGGCGATCTGGTTTCCGGAACGGCCCGGGCTGTGGAGGCTGTCTTCATTGCCGTGGCCATCGCGGCCGGCAGCGGCGTGATGCTGAAGTTGTGGGAACTTTGGGGGTTCTGAGATGAAACCTTTTGACAATCTTACCTTGATGCAGTTTCTGTGGGCCGCGCTATCCATCCTGGGGTTTTCCATCCGGGTCAACCTCAAGGGCGGGAAGATCTTTTTCCTGGCTTTGGGCGGCGGTTTGACCTGGGCGCTGTACCTGATTTTCCTCTATTATAGCGATTCCTTGTTGTTTTCCATCTTCTGTTCGGTTATATTAGTATGTATCTACTCGGAAATCGTGGCCCGCCTGCTGAAAGTGCCAGTCTCGGTTTTTGTGACCTGCGTGATCATCCCTCTGGTGCCAGGAAGCAGCCTCTACTACGCGATGCAGGGCTTTATTGCCGGAGACTCAGCGACCGCCTCGGAAAACATCTACAAAGTGCTGCTGATCTCAGGGACCATCGCCATGGCCATTGCCGTGGTGAGCAGCGTTACCAACCTCGTTTTCCGGCTCAGGAACAGATTTTAGGAGTATAACACCATGAATAAATCAGTCAAACAGAGCAGCCTGGAGCGCAGCATCCTTAAACTGCTGAAGGGCAAGCCCCTGCAGGCAGCCCAGATGCTTTTTGCCGATCCCGAGCTGCAGACCATGCAGGAATATGCCAACATAGTGTCCATCAAGCGCCTTGGCTACAACGACCACGGCCCTGTGCACATGCGCAAGGCCACCCTCAACGCCATCAAGATGTTCAAACTGTTGAACGATGCCGGCATCCAGATGAGCCTGGAGAAAGAGGGCGCCGGATCAGATGAGGATTCGCTCACCGGGGTGCTCTTTGCCTCGCTGCTGCACGATCTGGGGATGGCCATAGCCCGCCACTCCCACGAACTGATCTCGATCCAGCTGGCCACCCCCTTCATCGACCGCATCCTGGATGCCACTCACGCTCCGGACGATTTCATGACCAAAACCGCCATCCGTTCCATCGCCATCGAAGGGATCTTCGGGCACATGGCCACGCAGACCATCCATTCCCTGGAAGCCGGTCTGGTGCTGCTGGGAGACGGCAGTGACATGGAAAAAGGCCGCGCCCGCATTCCCACCATCCTTTCCAGCGAACCCCGCATCGGAGATATCCACCGCACCTCGGCAGGTGCCATCCAGCGTGTGCTGATCCAGGCTGGCCAGGAAAAACCGATCGCGATCACAGTGGAGATGAGCGCTTCGGTCGGCTTTTTCCAGGTGGAGGAGGTGTTCTTCCCCAAGATCAACAAAAGCCCCGTCAAGCCATATATAGAGCTTTATGCTGGAGTGATCGACAGGGAATTGCTCCGCTACCTGTAGAGAAAGGTGAATTGAGTTTGGAGGGCTGAAATCCGCCGACCGGGGGAGGGCGTTTTAGCGTTGACGGAGCTTCAAATTTTTCCTTGACTAAATCTATAGCGTCGTTTTGCTGACGGCTGGATTGGATACCAGTGATGTTTTCACTTATACATGTTATAGTTGTGTAATAAACTTTGAAATAATCAATCAAGGAGATGTTATGAAGACATATCTCAACAAACTTGCGCTCCTGCTGATCTTTTCGCTCCTGCTGGCCCATGGGGCCGGTATCGCGCTCAATGATCACGACAAGATGATGCAGTCAGTGCAGGATGGCTATTCCGCCCCCAAGGGCAGTCTGGATATTACCACCTATCCTTACGTTCAAAACTTCGACGATGTGACTCCCCCGGGACTGCCGGCAGATTGGACGACCGTCAACGCCAATGCGGACGCCTATGCCTGGGAAAGCTTTGCTGGAAACGCAGATACCGAACCCAATTCCATGCGGATCCGCTACAACTCAACCCTGGCCATGGACGATTGGCTGCTGACACCGCCGATGGTACTCAGCGCGGACAAAACCTACATCATCAGGTTCGCATACTCCGCCAAAAGCGCCGACAGACCTGAAGCTTTGAGCCTGTATTCCGGATCAACCCCCACAGCCGCTGGCATGACCAATCTGCTCTTTGAAAACAATAACATAACCAACACCACTTATGAGAAGGCTGAGGTTATTTTCTCTCCCGCCACCGACGGAACCTATTATCTGGGCTTCCACGGCCACAGCGCCGCCAACATGTTCCATCTCTATCTGGACAGCTTCTCGATCGAGGAGGCTGCGGAAGCGATGGATCCGCCAACCAGCCTGGCCGCGGAAGTGATCGAAAACAGCTATGTGAAACTCAGCTGGGAAGCGCCGGGTGGCACTCCCCAGGAACTGAATGACGACTTTGAATCCTACGACAACTTTGCCATAGAGTTCAGCCCCTGGGTGAACGTGGATGTAGATCAGAGCGATACTTATGGCTTCAACAATTCTGACTGGCTGAATGAATACGCGCCCCAGGCCTTTATCGTCTTCAATCCCAGCGCCGCCAATCCGCCCATCACCAATGTCGCGCCCCACAGCGGCAGCAAGATGGCAGCCAGCTTCGCGGCGGTTTTGCCGCCCGATGGAACCGGACCGAACAACGACTGGCTGATCACCCCGCTGGTGGCTCCCGTGGCTGGTGATTCCTTCAATTTCTTCGCCAGAACCTACAATTCCCAATACGGTTTGGAGCGCTTCAACGTGGGAGTCTCCACCGGGAGCACCGATCCTGCCGACTTCACCATCATCAGCGGCGCCAGCTACATTCAGGCTCCGGTGGCCTGGACCCTGTACAGCTATGACCTCAGTGCCTATGTGGGGCAGAATATCCGTCTGGCCATCCAGTGCGTTTCCAGTGACGCCTGGGCCTTCCTGGTCGATGACGTGAGCGTAGGGGCTGTTCCCACCACCAAGGAAAGCTTCGCCTCCGAACCCCAGTCCGGCGATAATGCCCGCGCCACAGGAATCCCCGCTCCGGCGCCC
>JAGOIS010000169.1 GCA_017995495.1 Candidatus Cloacimonadota bacterium | reverse complement strand
ACAGCGGGGGAGATCCCCGTCCCGGTTGAGGTGCGGCACGATCCACTGGGCCCGGCCAAGTCAGGCTCCGTATTGGGGCGGGAGATCTTTGTGCACAGGTTTGAGGGGGTTTCGCCGCAAAAGGTCTTGGTCGTGGGCGGCATCCACGGCGATGAGACCCAGTCTGTATTGTTCGCGGAGACCCTGGTGGACAGCCTTGGCGCTCTGGAGCCCGGTTCCCTGGCCAATACTGTGCTCGTGGTCCCCCTCCTGAATCCGGACGGCTACGAACTTGGAACCCGCCAAAACGCGGCTGGAGTCGATCTGAACCGGAATTTCCCCAGCCTGGACTTCCGGGTAGGCGAGCCGGGAGACAGATATTACGGGGGAGAAGCCGCAGCCTCGGAGCCGGAAACGCTCTTCATGATGGAACTTATCCAGCGTGAAAAACCGGATCTGCTGGTGATGTTGCACACTCCTTACAGCTTGGTGGAAAGCGACGGCGACTCCCTGGGCCTAGGGCCACAACTGGCAAGGGAACTGGGCCTGGCCTACCAGGAGGAGATGAATTACCCCACCCCCGGCTCCATCGGCAGCTACTATGGCAAGGAGCGCGGCCTGGTGGTGATCACGCTGGAGCTTCCTCCCCGGGATGATGTCTGGGCACTGCATGGGGAGGGTTTCATGAGGTTTCTGGCGGCGCTGGGCCTGAAATAGCCGGCTCTCGGGGCGGGGCGGGGCTTTATTTCCTTGACAGCAGCCCGCCACGCCATTTTTGGGTTATTTTTTGGCAAAATTCAAGACAGATCCCGCTTCCGGGATGAAGGTGAACAGAGATGGAGATCAGCAAGACCTACGAAGCAAACCAGATCGAGAAAAAGTGGTACCGGTTCTGGGAGGAGAAGGGCTTTTTCAAGCCGGGCGGAGACGCCTCCAAAGCTCCCTTCACCCTTCTGATCCCGCCGCCCAACGTGACCGGCATCCTGCACATGGGGCACGTGCTCAACAACACCCTCCAAGATGTGGTGGTGCGCTACCACAGGATGTTGGGCGAGCCCACGCTCTGGCTTCCGGGGGTCGATCACGCCGGCATCGCCACCCAGAACGTGGTGGAAAAAGAACTGGCCAGGGAAGGCAAATCCCGCCACGAGATCGGCCGCGACCAGCTGGTGGAACTCATCTGGGCCTGGAAACAGGAAAAGGGCGACCGCATCATCGACCAGCTCAAGCTGCTGGGCTCCTCCTGCGATTGGGACCGCCTCCGCTTCACCATGGACGAAACGCTCTCCAGCGCCGTGAAAGAGGTCTTCGTCCGCCTCCACGAAGAAGGCCTGATCTACAAGGGCAAATACATCATCAACTGGTGTCCCCGCTGCGTGACCGCCCTCGCCAACGACGAGGTGGAACACGCCGATGAAACCGGCAAGCTCTGGTATATCCGCTATCCCTTCGCCGCCGGCAGCGGCCATCTGGTGGTGGCCACCACGCGTCCGGAAACCATGTTGGGCGACACCGCCGTGGCCGTGAATCCCCGCGATGAGCGTTTCCAAAACCTGATCGGCAGGGAGGTGGAACTGCCCCTCACCGGGCGTCGGATCCCCGTGGTGGCTGATGAATACGTGGACCTGGAATTTGGCACCGGCTGCGTGAAGGTGACCCCCGCCCATGACCCCAACGACTTTGAGATCGGGCGCCGCCACGACCTGCCCCAGCTTCTGGTGATGGACGAGCACGGCATCATGAACGCCGCCGCCGGGAAGGATTTTGAGGGCCTGGACCGCTATTCCTGCCGGGAAAAGGTGGTGCAGATGCTCTCCGAGCAGCAGCTTCTGGAAAAGACCGAGACCCACGAGCACGCCGTGGGACATTGTTACCGCTGCGACACCGCGATCGAGCCCTACCTTTCGGACCAGTGGTTCGTGAAGATGAAGCCCCTCGCCGGCCGCGCCATCGAGGTGGTGGAAAAGGGCGAAGTGCGCTTCCAGCCTGAGCGCTGGACCAAGGTTTACATGCACTGGATGAACAACATCCGCGACTGGTGCATCAGCCGCCAGATCTGGTGGGGCCACCGCATCCCGGCCTATTATTGCCTGGAGTGCGGAGCCATGGTGGTGGCCAAGGAAACTCCGGCCAAATGCCCGGACTGCGGCCACACGGCCTTCCGCCAGGACGAGGATGTGCTGGACACCTGGTTCTCCAGCTGGCTCTGGCCCTTCTCCACGCTGGGCTGGCCCGAGGAAACCGAGGACCTGAAGCGCTTCCTGCCCACCCAGGTGTTGATCACGGCCCCGGAGATCATCTACCTCTGGGTGGCCCGCATGATCATGAGCACCCTGCATTTCAAGGATGTGATCCCCTTCGACACAGTCCTCCTCCACGGCACCGTGCGCGACGAGCTGGGCCGCAAGATGAGCAAATCGCTGGGAAATTCGCCCGACCCCATCGACATCATCAACCAAGTGGGGGCCGACGCCCTCCGCTTCTCCATGGTTTTCGGCACCCCCAAGGGCGCGGATGTGATCTACACCGACGCCATTTTGGAAACCGGGCGCAACTTCGCCAACAAGATCTGGAACGCCTTCCGCTTCATCATGATGAACGTGGGCGAGGGGGATCCCCTGCCCTCCAGAGAGGATCTCAAGCTCGAGCTGGCCGACCGCTGGATCTACTCGCGGCTCAACGAGACCGCCAGAGAAGCCGCCGGACACTATCAGAACCTGAGGCTCAACGACGCCGGGCAGTGTGTGTTCCAGTTCATCTGGGACGAGTTTTGCTCCTGGTACATCGAGCTGGCCAAGGACCGCCTCAACTCCGACGATCCCGCCTCCCGCGGCACGGCGCTCTTCATCCTCCTGGACGTGATGCAGTCCGCCATGCGCCTGCTGCATCCCATCATGCCCTTCATCACGGAGGAGATCTGGCAGAGCGTGAAAGGGGTGTTCCCGCTGCCCGGGGAAGCCCTGATCCTGGCGGCCTTCCCCGCCTGTGACGAGAGCCTGATCGACCCCGCCATCGCCGCCGACATGGCCTTCATGCAGGAGTCCATCTCCGCCGCGCGCAACCTCCGCAAGCAGATCAACCTTTCCCCCGGGGCCAGGATCAACCTCGCCATCCGGGTAGCCACCGCGGACCAGAAGGACCTCTTCGCCCGCTACGCCGCCTATTTCGGCAAACTGGCCAAGGTGGACAATCTCGACGTGGCCACGGACCTGGCCAAACCGCCGGCCTCCATCGCCGCCGTGGTGCGCAACATAGAGATCTTCCTGCCCCTGAAGGGGCTCATCGACCTCGAGGCCGAAAGCGCCCGCCTGGGCAAA
>JAGOIS010000168.1 GCA_017995495.1 Candidatus Cloacimonadota bacterium | reverse complement strand
GTGCCGCTGCCGATGAGCCCGTAGATGGAGGCGATGTTCACGATGGAGCCGCCGCCGGCCTTGCGCATCAGGGGAACGATGTACTTCATGCCCAGCCAGACGCCGGTTTGGTTGACGCCGATGATCTTTTGCCACAGCGCCATGTCCGTGGCCTCCACCCCGGCCAGGCTGACGATCCCGGCATTGTTCACCAGGATGTCCACGCTGCCGAAGGCCTGTTCTGACCGGGCGACAACTTCCTTCCAGTCGTCCTCGGAGGAAACGTCCTGCCTGAGGGCCAGCACTTTCGTGCCCAGGGCCGCAAGCTCCGCGGCCAGCCGGTCCAGGTTTTCCGTGTCGATGTCCGTGAGGATGAGAGACGCCCCCTCTGCCGCGAACAGGCGCGCGTCGCCCTCCCCCATTCCCTTGGCGGCTCCGGTGATCAGGGCCACCTTGTTCTTCAGTCTATCCATGATATCTCCTATAAAATTGATATGATATAGGGAGATAATAAGCCAACCCTGAGGCGGGGCAAACTATTTTTTAATGAGTTGGGGATGATCTTGTGGATGGCGTTCAGGCAAAAGGGTGTATGAACAGCGGGGCTTGTCCATGGATGGGGATTATCCACGAATTACACGAATTGACACGAATAAATAGATCAGGGATGAACAGGATGATAGGGATGATGGGGATGAAAGGATTCACGAAGAATTTTGAGTCAGAAATCCGTATCATCCGTTAAAATCCGTACAATCCGTAGGGGAAAAATGCCGGGCTCTGCTGTAGTCCATGCTCGTTCCTCGCTGGACTCCAGCCTGGTGCCAACTTTTTCCCTTTTTCCCCTTTTCTCCCAGTCCGCAGGAAGAAAGGAATATGGATGACACGGATCGACAGGATCAGCAGGATGGGTTGGTCCACGAATTACACGAATTTACACGAATAAATAGATCAGGGATGAACAGGATGATAGGGATGATGGGGATGAAAGGATTCACGAAGAATTTTGAGTCAGAAATCCGTATCATCCGTTAAAATCCGTACAATCCGTAGGGGAAAAATGCCGGGCTCTGCTGTAGTCCATGCTCGTTCCTCGCTGGACTCCAGCCTGGTGCCAACTTTTTCCCTTTTTCCCCTTTTCTCCCAGTCCGCAGGAAGAAAGGAATATGGATGACACGGATCGACAGGATCAGCAGGATGGGTTGGTCCACGAATTACACGAATTTACACGAATTGGGGGGCTGAAACAAAGCTGAAGCGGCCTGGGGGCCGTCCCCGGCGGCCACCGGCGGTTAAAACATGTAGCCGACGCTGACGGTCCAGCAGGTGTTGGAAATGGCGGGGCGTTTGGAGCGGAGCAGGTCGGTCATGCCCAGGTAATAACGCAGGCCGATGAAGTAATCCTGGCTGTAATAGAGGTCGGCGCCGAGGTTGAAGCCGGCGTTGAAGCGGTTGATGTTTTCGAGAAAGGGTTGGCCGCTATAATTGGCGCTCAGGGCATAGCCGATCTCCGGGGCGACGAGCGGCTGGATGAGCATTTGCTCCACCCCGGGGATGCCGATGTTCAGTTTGAGCAGCACGGGCAGGGCGAGGTAGTCGATGGTGACTTTGTCGCTTGCCGCGTCCACCGTGCCCTTCTGGGTGTAGAGCAATTCGGGCTGGATGATGAGGGCGGAATCGGTCTTGAGCTGCAAGAAGCCGCCGATATGCAGGCCGAGGGCGCTGCTGGAATCCACACTGCCGTCCTGGCTGAGTTCCAGCCTGGCCACGTTCAGCCCGGCGCGGATGCCCGGATTCACCTTGGCGTGGGCCGCTCCCGTCAGCAACAGGGCAACACTCAAAACGATCAGAATTCTTTTCATGGCAATTTCTCCCTGAGATTGGTCCGGGGCTTCCAGAGCACCGGCATCAACGTAAACAACTATCGGGCCAAGGCGATTTTGGTCAAGTGTTTTTCCAGCGCCTCCCCCGCCACGGGGGGCAAACTGAGATTTCGCTTGACGGATGGCGGCCCCGGCGTCAGTTTGAAACATCATCAAGATGGCTCGACAAGAAGGGAGGTGACGCGTGCTGATATCGGAATTGCTGGACCGGCTGGAGACCCTGGCGCCGCTGTCTTTGGCGCTGGATTGGGACAACGTGGGCCTGCTGCTGGGAGATCCCCGCAGGGAGGTGGGCAAAGTGTTGATCAGCCTGGATGTGATTCCCAACGCGGCGGACAAGGCTTTGGCCATTGGCGCCGACCTGATCCTGGCCCATCATCCGCTGATCTTTAAACCCCTCAAGCGGATCAACGACCCCCTGCTGCTGAAACTGGCCGAAAACCGGGTGGCCGTGATCTGCCTGCACACCAATCTGGACGTGGCGCCGGACGGGGTGAGCCAGGCCCTGGCCGCGAAGCTGGGACTTCAGGTTTCGGGCCAGCTGAGCGCGGAACAGGGCGGGGCTTGGTATCATCTTTCTGTCACGGTGCCGGCGGGCCACACCGACAAGGTCGCGGAAGCCGTGTTCGCCGCCGGGGGAGGCAGGATCGGCAATTATGCCTCCTGTTCGGCCAGACATCAGGCCAGCGGCACATTTGAAGCTCTCCCAGGCGCCCATCCTTTCATCCAGGCGGATTCCGGCCAGCCGCGGACCACCGTCGCGGAGGAAGAGTTGGAATTCATGGTGGGCGAAAACTCGCTGCCAGAGGTGATCGCAGCCGTGAAGACCAGCCATCCTTACGAAACCCCGCTCCTCTACTGGTTTCCCGTGGCCAACCCCAACCCAACCTACGGCCTGGGTTTGGTGGGCAGTTTTGCCTCAAGTTTGAGCTTGCGCGAGATCGCGGAAGTGGTTTCCCGCAGCCTTGGCTGTCCCCGGCCCCGGGTGTGGACCGCCGGATGGGAGCCCTCCACCCCGATAGCCAGGATCGCCGTTTGTGGCGGGGCGGGAGCTTCGCTGCTGGCGGCCGCGCAAAGGTCGGCGGACCTGCTGGTGAGCGGGGACATCAGCTATCACGCGCTGCTGGATTCCCGCATCCCGGTGATCGACGCGGGCCATTTTTACACCGAATATCCCGTGCTGGAGACCCTGGAGAGATGGCTCAAAGGATGGAACCTGGACTGCGCCATCCTGCCCAGGGAGGAGCACGAATACCCTCAGCGGATGCTGGAACCATGAAACGGCCGGACTTGGGATGGCCAAAACAAACGCTCGGGAGCGCACCCTCGCGCCACATGCTTTTACTGCTGCTGATCCTGGCCCTGCTCTGGGGCTGCGCCGCGAACCCGGAGACGCTTCGGGAAGAAAAGCTCGCTTCCGGGGTTCCGGAAGAGGGTCAATAC
>JAGOIS010000016.1 GCA_017995495.1 Candidatus Cloacimonadota bacterium | reverse complement strand
CCGATCATGAACCTGTTTCTCACCGTGATCCCCTTTCTGCTCTTGATGTTGGTGATCACTCAGGTCGCATTGGTTGCCTTCAATTTCACTTCCGGAATTCCGGGCAAGTCCGGTACGGTAGATGGCAATGAAGGCCTTAGAAAGGATGTTCCGGAAGTAACTGTGATCATTATGGCATCTCAGGATTCACTGAAGACCACGTTTCCGGGCTTTGAGGTCCGGGAGCCGGGTCTGACCCCTGCTGTTATTGGTCTGTTGCAAGGCCAGTACGACTATGCTGCTCTCGACGCCAGCCTCAAAGCTGTCCGGGCGAGATTCCCGGATCTGCAGGATATCAGTGTTGCCGCCTATGACGATGTCTTGTATGAGCATCTGATCAAGACCATCGACATCTGCCGGAGCAATAACTTCGCCTCAGTTCACTACAGGGCTCCGCAGGTCAGATATTACGCGAGGGGGAGTTAAATGAGCTACATCCTCAATTCCAAGAACCTCAACCGCAAAGTGCGGCGCAAGTTCGCCGAAGGCAACAAGATGTCCATCATCTCTTTGGTGGATATTCTCACCATCCTGCTCGTGTTTCTGATCAAAAACGTGTCCCTGGATGTGCAAAAATACTCCATGCCGAACAACATGACCTACCCGGTCACCATGCAAAAAAGGGATCTGCTGGAGAACAAGGGCACCACTGTGATCCAGATCTATCCAGACCAGATCTTTCTGGGAGAACAGGGCATTCGTTTCGGCAGCTTGGACGAGTTTTCTTCTGATCCGACGAAGCGGAATGAGATACTCACCTATCTCCAGGCCACAGCCTTGGAAACAATGAAAGACGTGGATGAAGAAGGAAAACCCAAAACCCCAACGGCCCTGCTGATTCAGGCGGACAAGAGTATTCCCTGCTGGTATATCACAGAATTTGTCAGCCTGGGCACCAGCTCCTACTATGAATACATCTATTTTGCCACCCTCCTGGAAACTGATTGGCTTGAAAAAAGTAAATCGATCACCAGTGGGTAAGGAGGTATGATGGCAAAGACGACACTCAATCTGAAATTGAATTACCGGGGAATGCATCTGGACACGATCCGCCAAGGATCTGACTTCCAGAACAAGTGGACTATTGGCAGAGATAAAAATCTCTTCTGGCAGATCCTGGACGATTCAAATAAATTCCCCCTCAAGCACAAGCTTCTGGTCAGGCATGGGAACGACTATTATCTGCAGCTTCCGGACGGGTCAAACCTCTCCTGCAGCAAGGACGGCCAGCCTCTGGACGCCAATTTGCTGCAGCAAAACGGCATTCTCTCCGGCTCGCTGCTGAAACTGAGAAACGACCTGAGCGGAAAAGTGCAGGTGCATCCCGACTACGACATCCAGTTCGAGTACACGGAACCGGTGAAGACAGTTCTGCGGCCGGATGAACAGGCTGTGGTCAACAGCAGTTCCCGCGCGGCGCCCCTGTCCTCCTCCGAGCGCACCGAAGTTGGACTCATCCTGCTTTTCCTGCTGCTCGGCCTGGCCTTCGTTGTGATCTACGACCTCGTGATCAAACCCAAGATAGACAGGGAAAAATCACTCACGGAAATGCTCGCGGAACTGGAGAGGGTGCGCAGGGTTGAACCTGACAAAAGCCTCACTCCGCCTGAGGCGGATATCACCGGCTATGAAGCCCAGGAAGACCAAACTGGAGAACAGGGAACAACAGTTGCCAGGACTGGAAAAACCACCAGACGTGGTACCGGCAAGGGAACTGGCCAGGCTGTTCCAAACGCCCGGCAGGTATTTGGCGGACAAGGCACTGGCGGAACCAGGGGCGGTTTCGGCTCCTCCTCGGCAGTGGCCGTCACAGGTCTTCAGGACTTTATGACCGCCAGGCCTGGAGCCCGTGGCGGAGCAGGCACCAAGGGAACATCCGGATCTGGCGGATCCTTCAATTCCGCCGCGTCTGGATTTGCCGGGTCCTTCGATCCCAACGCCACTGCCGGCTTCGACTCCTCGGTTTCAAACATGCCCCGCGTAGCTTCTGTCCAACCCGGCCAGATGGGTTCCTCCACCAGGCCCAATGTGCCCACCCAAGCTTTCACTGGCGATGCCTCCAGACTCCAGGCATACCAGGGAGGCGGGGGCCCCAACATCCCCTCTGCCCAGCAGGAAGCCGCGCGGGTTACCCAATCCGTGGTCAGGGATCCCCAGGTTACCAAGATCCCGGAACCGGAAGTGAAGATCCCCAAGCCTGCTTCCAACGTTCCGGACGCGGACCTGATCTACAACCAGATAGCCGCGCGCAGAGGCCAGATAGAGCAATCCTACAAACGTAACGCGGCCATCAAGAAACAAACCGGATCCATCACCGTGGTGATGAATATCGACGAAAACGGCAGCGTTTCGGCCAACGTAACCTCCAACAGCGCCACCTTCACCCAGGGCTTTCTGAGCGAGATCAGAGGCATTGTGGAATCCTGGCGCTTCAATGTCTCCCAACCCACCAAATATCAGTTCAGAATGAATCTCACCCAAGCCTGATATTAATACGGTATAGATACAACCCCGCCTTCACCAGCGGGGTTTTTTCTTTTCCCTCCCATTATCAATACGGAATAAATACGGAATCAATACGGATGAAATCCGTATTGATTCCGTATTTATTCCGTATTGATCGCCGGAGCACAGGGAGATTTTTTGGGCCATTGCCTGGGTCTTGCCATCCTGGGGGAGTTGCAGATTTCCATTGACACAAAAGCAGCTCCAGCCAGCCTATGATCATGCATTATTACGCCGTTCACCTGCCCCTTGCCCTGCGGCGCGAGTTTCATTATAGCTCGCCCGTGGAGATACCCGCCGGAGCGCGGGTATTGGTGACTTTTAACCGCAAGGATATGGTCGGCATTTGCGGCCACAGGATGCAGGGGCCACCCTCTGCGAAAATCAACTACAAGCCCATTCTGGAGGTCTTGGACGAGGTTCCTGTGCTGGGGCCAAAGCTGATGGAACTGGCGGATTTCATGGCCGGATATTACAGTTGTTCCATAGGCAGCGCCTGTTTCGCGATGTTGCCGGCCTGGCTGATCCCGGATATCGAGGCTGAGGTAAACTGGCTCGGGGAGGATTTTCCCGGCAGGTATCAAGCCTTGGAACCAGCCTTGTCAGGAAAGGAAGCCAGCAAGGTTTCGGAGCTCCGCAAGCAGCTTAGGGGCGTTCCTGTGCTGCATCTGATCGAAGAGGCTTTCCGGGAGGGATTGTTGGAGATCAGGCGCAAGCTGAGTTCCCGGGACAAACCCAAGACAGTGAACATGGTGCGCCTGCTGCAGAAGGCGCCTGACCTGGCCGCTTTCCCGCCCAAACAGAAAGAGGCCCTGCAACTGATGCTGGCAATAGACAGGGAGGAGTTTCCCCTGGCCGAGATCAGCGACACTGTTTCTTACTCAGTTGTTCACGCGCTGCAAAAAAAAGGCCTGCTGGAGATCACGCCGAGGCAGGTGGAGCGTGAGTTTTTCAGCTATGATACAAGCGCCGGCCCCAAATCCGTCACTTTGAACGAGGAACAACAACAGGCGGTGGGGGATATCTCCAGGAATGACGGCATCTTCAGGGTTGACCTGCTGTACGGGATCACCGGCAGCGGCAAGACCGAGGTCTATATTCCCCTGATCCGCTCCTGTCTGCAAGCCGGGAAAGGGGTGATCTTCCTGATCCCGGAGATAGCGCTCACGCCTCAGATGGTGGAAAGGTTCCAAGGTGAATTCGGCGCCACTTTGGCGATCTCGCACAGCCAGCTCAGCGACCGCCAGCGTTTGCGCCAATGGCAAAAGATCTCCGCCGGAGAGTGCCGGATCGTGATCGGGGCGCGCAGCGCGATATTTGCCCCGATGCCCGCCCTGGGGCTGATCATTGTGGATGAGGAACACGAGCAATCTTACAAGCAGGACAACAACCCCCGCTACAACGGACGCGACCTGGGTGTGGTGCGGGCCAGGCTGGAAGGGGCAAAAATCGTTCTCGGGAGCGCCACGCCTTCGCTGGAATCCTGGCACAACCAGGCCACCGGCAAATACACGCTGCACACCCTGTCCTCCCGGCCTTTGGATATTCAACTCCCTGAGGTGAAGATCATATCGCTGCAGGAAGACTACAGCCAGCAACTGCTTTCCGACGAACTCATCGCCGCCATCGGTGACCGCCTGGATAAAAAAGAACAGGTGATCCTCTTCCAGAACCGGCGGGGATATTCATCGTTCATGCAGTGCCTGAAATGCGGGGAATTGATCAAATGCGCCAACTGCGATATCAGCATGTATTACCACCGTGACCGCGAGGAAATGCACTGCCATTACTGCGGCAATGCCTATCCCAGCCCGCGCAAATGCCCCAAGTGCGGCAGTTTCAGCTTTTCCTACGGTTCGCCCGGAACCCAGAAGGTGGAGCAAACCCTCAGGATCCTTTTCCCACAGGCACGCGTGCTGCGTTTGGATTCCGATTCCGCCCGCCGGCAGGACAGCTATAAAACCATGTATCGCCGCATGAAGGACCGCGACGTGGACATCCTTTTGGGCACCCAGATGATCTCCAAGGGACTGGATTTTCCCAATGTGACCCTGGTGGGCATCGTCAACGCGGACATCAGCCTCAACATTCCGGATTTCCGCGCGGCGGAACGCACCTTCCAGCTTTGCACCCAGGTCGCGGGACGCTCCGGCCGGGCGGACAAAAGAGGCGAAGTGATCATCCAGACCTACAACCCAAACCACTACTCCATCGTGCATGCCGGAAACCAGGACTACACCGCTTTCGCGGAGGAGGAGCTGGAGCATCGCCGACGCCTCAACTATCCGCCCTGGTACCGGTTGGGGAGGATCCTCTTCCAGTGCGTGGATGGCTTGTTGCTGGAGCAGGAGATGGCCGTCCTGGCTGAAAAAACCCTGCTGGTCTCATCCTCCTTCGCCGCTGGGGATATCTTTTTGCTGGGGCCTGCGCCGGCTCCGTTCGCGCGCGTCAACAACCTCCATCGCTGGCATCTGATCATCAAAGCCCGCACCCCTGCCATCCTCAAACAAACCCTGGAACAACTATTCGCACAATATACAGCGCCCAAAACCATCAACTGGCACGCGGATGTGGACCCGCTCAGCCTGATGTGAATCCGCCCGCCATATTTCACTTGCCAAAAACCTCAAGCATCAAAAAATTGGGCAAAACCAAGGAGTTATCCCATGACAGATAAAGAAAAGAACAACTGCAATTGCAGCGACCATGACCACGACGAAAACTGCGAGTGTGAAGAAAGAAACAACGTCATCACCCTGGAAATGGATGACGGCACGCTGAAAGACTATGTGATACTGGACATGCTGACCCACGAAGGCAAGAACTACATCGCCCTGGCGGAGGTTGATTCCGTCGAATACGACATCATGTCCTATGAAGAGGATGATGAGAGCATGCTGCTCAATGTGATCGAGGATGACAAGGAATTCAACGCTGTGGCCATGAAGTTCGAGGAGCTGTTCGAGAGCTACGAAGAGGAGACCGAAGACTGAGATCCAGCCGCGAAAGCAGATCAAGCAATGCGCCAAGTGACCCGATAAGCATTGGAGATGGTGATGATGCAGGCTGACCTCATTTTGCGGGATTGCCAGCAGCTGGTTACCCTGAGGGGTAGGCCCGGACCCAGGACCGGAGCCGCCATGAGCGATCCGGGAATAATTGCGGACGGCGCTCTGGCCGCCAAAGATGGGCGCATTCTGGCTGTGGGGAACACCGCAGAGATCGTGGGCTCATATTCCGCCCCGGAAGTGGTGTCCGCTGCCGGAAAGCTGGTCCTGCCAGGTTTTGTGGACTGCCATACCCATCCGGTCTTTGTGCACACACGCGAAGACGAATTCGTCCAGCGCTTGCAGGGAAGATCCTATGTGGAGATATCCCGGGCCGGAGGCGGCATCCGCGGCACGATCAAAACCACCCGCCATGCCTCTGAGGACCTGCTGTTCGAGCTTGCCGCCAAAAGGATCCGCAGGATGACCTCGCTGGGCACCACCACCGTGGAGGCGAAAAGCGGCTACGGACTGGACACACCCAGCGAACTGAAGCAATTGAGCGTGATCGGGCGTCTGGCGGAGGAATTACCCGTGACCGTGGTTCCCACTTTCATGGGCGCGCACGAATATCCTGAAGAATACAAAGACGACCACGAGGGCTATGTGAGGCTCCTCTGTGAGGAGATGATCCCGGCAGTCGCCGCCCAGGGCATCGCCAGATTTTGCGACATCTTCACCGAGGCCCATGTGTTTGGGATCGAGGAATCCCGGACGGTGCTCAAATGCGCCAGGGACCACGGGCTGTTGCTGAAAATGCACGCCGATGAGATCGAGCCTGTGGGAGGCGCGGAACTCGCGGCCGAACTTGGCTGCGTTTCCGCTGATCACCTGGGCGCGGCTTCAGATGCCGGGATCCAGGCGCTGAAACAGGCTGGAGTGATCCCGGTTTTGCTGCCGGCCACGCTCTACTCCCTGGCCAGCAAAAACTATGCCCGCGGACGCTTCATGATCGACAGCGGCCTGCCTGTTGCCATCGCCACGGACTACAATCCCGGCAGCTGCAACTGCGATTCGCTGCCCTTTACGATGAGCCTGGCCAGCCTCCAGATGGGGCTCACGCCTGTGGAAGCCCTCTGCGCCTGCACCATCAACGCCGCCCATGCCCTGGGTCTGGGAGCCTGGACCGGTTCGCTGGAGCCGGGCAAGCTGGCGGATTTTTGCCTCTGGGACATCCCCTCCCTGAATTTCATCCCCTATCATCTGGGCTCCTCGCACATCACCGCGGTCTATGCCCGCGGAAAACTGGTCCACAGCTCTCAAACATGAACGGCAACCCTGGCGAAAACGCTTACACGATCATTGAAACCCTGCACAAGTCCGGTCGGTATTGCGTTTACAAAGCCCGTAACTATTTCAAGGGCAGGATTGTCACCATCAAGACCACCGAGCAGCGATTCCAGGGCGATGAGGCCCGGGTTCGCCAGTTGCGGGACGAGGCGGAAACCGGGCTGCGGCTCAAGCATCCCAATATCCGTGCCACCATCGGGCTCTTTGAGGACGGCGGAACGGTCTATGGGGTGAGCGAATACATCGAAGGCGACACCCTCGGCGAGATCCTGAGAACACCGCATCGGGCCATCAGTTACGATCAGGCCATCAAATTGACTCTGCAACTGCTTGACGCGCTCGATCACGCCCACCGGCATCAGATCCTCCACCTCAACCTCAATCCCTCCAGTGTCATCATCACGCCGGAATACGACCTCAAGGTTTTCGGCTTTGGCAAATCACCCCACGCCTGGAAACAAGCCTCGCCGGAAAAACACGAGTTCCATCCCGTCATCTTCACCTCGCCTGAGGTCTTTGCAGCAGGGAATCCGGACGGTCGCTCGGATCTCTGGTCAGCGGCGGTTGTCGCGTATTTATTGTTCACCGGAAGGCTGCCCTGGGATCTGGACAAAGGCCTGCCCCCCTCGGAGATGAAACAGAGGACCCTGAACCAGCCTCCAGACAAGGCGGCGTGGGCGGGCAAACACCTGCCCGACTGGCTTTTCAACATCCTCCGCAAAGCCCTGCTGCCGGATCCGGCCAGCCGCTTTGCCACCGCGGTTGAGATGCGCGAGGCGATCATCGAGCAGCAGGACGTTGCCCCCAAAGCGTTCTCAGCGCCATCAGCGGCAACGCCAGCCATCCCGGAAGGCCCGCTTCAGGGTGACAATCAGTTTTCACCCCTTGGCGTTCCGCAAATCCCGATCAGGCATGGTGCGGAGGAGGATCAGCTGCCCGCAGGCAAGGTTCCCGGACCGGAAATCCCTTCCCCGGCCACTGGTGCAACCGCTCCAGAAACCGAGATCGCCATCACAAGCGAACCGCCTTCCCCTGAGCTGCGGAAACTGCAGAAAAAGTTCCGGACCATGGTGATCATCTCCCTGCTGATATTGCTCTACATAATAATGAAATACTACGTGATCAACGAGCGACCCATCTTCCGCCGGGCCAAAACTGCCAGGAAAACGGAACAGGTGGGCGAGGCCCGATCCCGGGAAACAAACCAACCCATCGAGATGGTTCCGGTGGTGGGAACGAAAGCCGTTTTGGGCAGCATGGATCCGGATGCCGACAGCGACGAGTTTCCCCTGCAGGAAGTGCCGCTGGTGGCGTATCTGATCAGCCCCCGTGAGATCACGCGCCAGCAGTGGGCCATGGCCATGCCGGACTACAAACTTGCCACTGAGGAAAAGGATCTGCCCATCACCAGGATAACCTTCGACGACGCGGTGCAATTTTGCAACGAGAAGAGCCGCCTGGATGGCCTGCAGCCCTGCTACGAGATCCTGGGCAACGGAATAAACTGCGACTTCACGGCCAACGGCTACCGCCTGCCCACCGAAGCTGAATGGGAACACGCGGCCAAAGGCGCGCTCAGGGATGATTACAGCTTCTACAGCGGTTCCACTGTAGCCGATGTGGTGGGCTGGTATTATGCCAACAGCAGCAGAATGCTCCATACCGTCGGTCAAAAACAGCCCAATCAGTTGAAGCTGTACGATATGAGCGGAAATGCCGCGGAATGGGTCTGGAACTGGTATGCGTCTTACACGCAAAGCATCGAGACACCCTTTGCCGGGCCGGATTCCGGCAAGGACAAAGTTATCCGGGGTGGCTCCTTTTTGGATCGCGAACGCGAACTCCGCGTCACCAACCGTGGCCACGTCCGACCTTTTACCAAGGCTGATAACATTGGCTTCCGGGTGGTGCGGACCAAGTGACTCAAGAGTTTACCTAAAGTTGAACAAGCCCGGCAATCTCTGCCGGGCTTGTTGCTTACAGTGAGGAATGGCCGGTGCTGTCAGCCTCAGAATTTGGTGGTCTGTTTCCTCTTTTCGTAGAGCATGATGATGCGTTGCTGCAGCAGATTGTCCAGCGGGGTCACCATGTCGCGCAGGGCGGAAATATCGACTTGAGCCGGGTCATAGGCCGCCTCTGGTGCTGCCGGAGCTGTGCTCAAGAGCTGATTTGCGGCCTCATTCCAGTGGTTGATGTCCGCTGTGGCGGGGGAGATCCAGTTCAGTTCATAAAAGAGTCGCAACAGCTCACCTGTCAGCTTTGACCTGGCCGGGTTCTTGAACTTGGTGATGCCGCCGTTGTTGGCCAGGGCGGTGCCGTCGATCTCCAGATAGGAAGGTGCGGGCAGCAGTAGGTCGGCCCCCGATTCCTGGTCCGCGAATTGTTGGATCTCGACCCTGTATCCGCTCTGGTCGGTTTTGATCGCCTTTCCACCCCAGGCCAGCACAAGATCCGCTTTACCGGGCCTGGTAAAATCAGGCTGCAGCAGATGCAAACCACGGTAGTTCTGATAATCCGAGGTTTCCAACACATTGCCCAGCCGGGGATCGATCGCGCAGACAGCGCTGAGGACCTTGGCAACACTCTGCTCCCGGATCTTGTTTATATTATAGATGAAGAGCTGGTTGTGGGCCAGGCTCAACGAGGCGATGGAGGAATGGACGCTGTCGGCAAAGAACAGGGGTTTGGAGCCGCAACTGATGATGCTCACCAGTCTCTTTCCGGCGCGCTGCCTGAGGCGCAGCATGGTGCGAAGGGTGTGGCTGACCTCTCCGATCACCACGTATTCCTCAAAGCTGTCGAGAATGTCGTAAGGCTCGAAAGTGGGCTGCCAGGCCAGGAACATGCTGCCAAAGCAGTTGTAACGCGGATTGGCATTGAAGGCGGCGCCGCAGTTCCGAGCTGCTTGTTTCGCGATCAGCATCTCTTCCAGGCTGATGTGGGGCGTGATCTCGAAGCGCTTGCTCTCTGCCTCGTCCAACTTTTGCCTGAGGATGGACTGCGCTTCGCTCCAACCGATCTCTTTCCAGGCGCCGTTGTCCTTTACAAGCGGCGATCTCAGCCGGCCCGCTCCATACAGCGCCTGCCAGCCGAAGCGGCCTTTGAAGCAGAGGTTGCGGCCGTTAAAGGCGGGTTTGTCCTCGTCGGTGGTGATCCGCACCGGCAGTCCGGATTGGGTTTCACAGAGGATCTGGCATCCGGTGCCGCAGACACCGCAGTTTTGCAGGGTCCGCTCCTTGGGCAGGGGATTCAGCTTGTAGTTCAGGTTTCTCTCCACCAGCGCTCCCACGGGGCAGACGGCGATGCATTTGCCGCAGCTTTCGCAGGTGGTCTGGGTGAGCGATTCGCCGAATTCCGGGGCCACCACGGCGGCAAAACCGCGATAGATATAGCCCAGGACCGCCGCTCCCTGGATCTCCGCGCAGGTGCGCACGCAGCGGCCACAGTTGATGCACTTGTTGGTGTCGCGCACGATGAAGGGGTGGCTGTAGTCGATCGGATGCTTGTTGATGCTGCCCGGGAAGCGGAGGGCGTCCACCTGGAAATCGGTGCAGTATTCGCGCAGCTTGCAGGTTTCATTCACCTGGCAGCCGCATTCCAGGCAGCGGTCGGCTTCGGCCTGGGCTTCGGTTTCGGGAAATCCCCTTTCCACCTCAGTGAAGGTGGCCCTGGCTTCCTCCAGAGGTATCTCCGGCATCACCATGCGGGCGATCTGTTCAAACTGGGCGTATTCTTCGGATGAGATATCCTGCACTTTGTGGCCTTTTTTTGCGTCAAAACGGAAGGCATCCGCTTGCATGGATTCACCGTTCAAATGGCGGTGGATGGACTGCGCGGCCAAACGTCCGTCGGCGATCGCCTCGATGGCGGTGGCGGCCCCGCGGCGGAAGTCGCCTCCGGCAAACACATTGGCCAGTCCGGTGTGCATGGTGGTCTCATCCACCACGGCGGTCTGCCAGCGGCTGAGCGGCAGTTCCTGGCCGCCGATTCTGTTTTCCGCGGAGGCAAAGACCTCCACCTCCGGCACCTGCGAGATGGCGGCGATGATCGAGTCGTAACTCTCGGTGAAAAATTCGCCGGTGGGCTCGGGGCGCCTTCTGCCGCTGGTGTCAGGTTCGCCGAGCTTCATTCGCTCGATCTTCACTTCCCGCAGTTTGCCGTCAGCGCCGAAGTATTCCACCGGATTGCAGAGGTAGTGGAAAACCACCCCCTCGTGTTCGGCGGCCTCTATCTCAAACGGCTCGGCGGGCATTTCGTCTTTGCTGCGACGATAGATCACGCTCACGGCGCAACCGAGGCGGATGGCGGTGCGGGCGCAGTCGATGGCGGTGTTGCCCCCTCCAACGATGGCGGCTTTTTTGCCCAAAACGGGGGTGTTGCCCAAGCTGTGGGCCTTGAGGAAATCCACGCCCAGATAACAGCCCTGCAGGTCGGAGCCTTTCACCGGCATGGGGACTGCTTTCTGGGCGCCGATGGCCAGATATACCGCGTCATAATCTTCGCGCAGCTTCTCCAGCTGCAGGTCCCGTCCCAGCTCCACGTTGCAGGCGATCTTCATCCCGTTGGCGCACATCAACTCGATCTCCCGGTCCAGCGTGGCTTTGGGCAGCCGGTATTCGGGAATCCCGTAGCGCAGCCAGCCTCCGGCGGCAGGAGCGGCCTCAAAGACCGTCACCTCGTGGCCGAGGTTGGAAAGATAATATCCGCAGGTGAGTCCAGAGGGCCCGGCGCCGATGATGGCGACCTTTTTGCCGGTTGGTTCCGCCTTTTCGGGAATGTAGTTCCAAACGTCGCCCAAGTCCTCATCCGCGGCGAAGCGCTTCAACTGGCGGATGGCGACGGGGTCTTCAACGATCTGGCGCCGGCATTCCTTTTCGCAGAAGGCGGGGCAGACGCGTCCAATGGAGAGCGGCATGGGCAGGGTGTCCTTGATCACTTTCACCGCGTCGTGATACTGCCCGTTGGCGATCAGCGAAACGTAGCTTTGGATGTCCACATGGTCCGGACAGGCAATTTTGCAGGGAGCCTCGCAATCGGCGTAGTGATTGGAGATGAGCAGTTCCAAGGCCATCCTGCGCGCGGCGCGGATGTCCTCACTGTCAGTGGTGATCTCCATTCCGTGGGCGACCGTGGTGCCGCAGGAGGTCACAAAACCGCGGCGGCCTTTCACCTCCACCGCGCAGACCCAGCAGGAACCAAAGGGCTTGAGTTCTTCGTCGTGGCAAAGGGTGGGGATCTCGATCCCGTTGCGCCGCGCCAGTTCCAGGATGGTGATGCCGGCTTCTGTTTGCACGTGTTTTCCGTTCAGGGTTACATCGATCATCTTGCTTCTCCTATCCCTTGGTGATCGCGTCGAATTTACAGGCTTTGAAGCAGGCGCCGCACTTGACGCATTTGTTCTGGTCGATCACGTGCGGTTGTTTCACCTCCCCACAAATGCACTGCGCCGGGCATTTGCGGGCGCAGGCTGTGCAGCCGATGCATTTGGCGGGATCGATCTCGAAGCGCAGCAGGGCGGTGCAGACTCCCGCGGGGCAGCGCTTTTCCTCAATGTGGGCCAGATATTCTTGCTTAAAGTATTTCAGGGTGGTCAGCACCGGGTTGGGGGAGGTATGGCCCAGCCCGCAAAGCGAGCCTTTGATGATGTTGACGGCCAGTTCCTCCAGTTTGGCGATGTCTTCCAGCACTCCGTTGCCTTCGGTGATGCGGGTGAGGATCTCCAGCATGCGGCGGGTGCCGATGCGGCAGAAGGTGCATTTGCCGCAGGATTCGTTTTGGGTGAAATTCAAAAAATAGCGCGCCACGTCCACCATGCAGGTGCCGCTGTCCATCACCACCATGCCGCCGGAGCCCATGATCGCGCCGGTGGCGGTGATGCTGTCATAATCCACCACCGTGTCCAAAAGTTCAG
The DNA here is from genome assembly GCA_017995495.1 of Candidatus Cloacimonadota bacterium. Classification (GTDB taxonomy): domain Bacteria; phylum Cloacimonadota; class Cloacimonadia; order Cloacimonadales; family Cloacimonadaceae; genus Syntrophosphaera. The sequence continues at coordinate 3,156 of JAGOIS010000016.1, read as the reverse complement.
CCGGGATGCAGCCTCCGGAAGGTCCGCCCATCTGCACGGCCTTGAAGGGCTTCTCCGTTTTCATGCCGCCGCCCACCTTGTAGATGATGTCGCGCAGCGGAATGCCCATCGGCACTTCGATCAGGCCGCTGCCGGCGATCTTGCCGGCCAGGGCGAAGACCTTGGTGCCCGGCGATTTTTCCGTGCCCATGGCGCGAAAGGCCTTGGCGCCGTTGAGGATGATCCAGGCGATGTTGGCCCAGGTCTCCACGTTGTTGATGTTGGTCGGTTTGCCCCAGAGGCCTGATTCCGCCGGGAAGGGCGGACGGATGGTGGGCATGCCGCGTTTGCCCTCGATGGATTGCATCAGGGCGGTTTCCTCGCCGCAGACAAAGGCCCCGGCCCCTTCCTTGATGTGCAGTTCAAAGCTGAAATCCGTGCCCAGGATGTTTTTACCCAGATAGCGCCGCTCCTCGGCAGCGGCGATGGCCACCTTCAGATGCGCGATGGCCAGCGGATACTCGGCCCGGCAATAGATGTAGCCTTCGTCCGCGCCCATGGCGTAGGCGCCGATGATCATCCCTTCCAATACCTTGTGCGGATCGCCTTCCAGCACGCTGCGGTCCATGAACGCGCCGGGATCGCCCTCGTCAGCGTTGCAGACCACATATTTCTTATTGCTCTTGGCTGCCGCCGCGAAGGTCCACTTCAGCCCGGCGGAAAATCCCGCGCCACCGCGTCCGCGCAAGCCGGAATCCTTCACCTCGGCGATGATCTCCTCCCCGGAGAGCGACAGCGCCCTGCGCAGCGCCTGATAGCCGCCCCGGGACTCGTAATCCTCGATGGAGAGCGGGTCGATCACCCCGCAGTTTTGCAGCACGATCCGCTTCTGATTGGCCAAAAGCTCATTGCGGCTGGCCTCGTGCTTTTCCGCCAGGACCACGTTCGCCGAAGGGAATTTGCCCGCCCGGTATTCATCGACCAGCCCCAGGATGTTTTCTGGATTCACCCGGCCCAGGGTCACGCTGCCCAGCCCGTTTCCGGAAAGCTCCACCAGCGGCTCCTCAAAGCACATGCCGATGCAGGCCGTCCTTTGCAGTTTGAAGGCCTGGGGTTCGCTGGACAGGTGTTCCTTCAGTTTCAGGTAAACGTCCTCGGCGCCCGCGGCGATGCCGCAACTGGCGAGGCCCACTTTCACGGTGATCGCTTCCATCACGCCCCCTCGTCCCGAAATCTGTCCAGAATGCCGGGAATGGCTTCCGGAGTGAGTTTGCCGAAGGTCTGGTCGTCGATCATGATCACCGGCGACAGCGAGCAGCAACCCAGGCAGGCCACTTCCATCAGCGTGAACTGCATGTCAGCGGTGGTCACTTTGCCCTCTTCCAGCCTCAGGGTTTCGACCAGGGCGTCCTTGATCCCGTCGGCGTCCGAAACGTGGCAGGCGGTGCCTTTACAGACGCGGATGATGTGTTTGCCCTGCGGCTCCAGACGGAACATCGAGTAGAAGGTCACCACGCCGTAGATCTCGGCAGCTGGCACCCTCATTCTTTCAGAGATGCGTTTGAGAACGGGCCGGGAGAGGTATCCTTCGAGGTTTTGCGCGGCTTGCAACAGCGGTATTAGCGATCCCTTTTTGCCCTCGTACGCCCCAAACAACGAATCCAGCTTGCTGAAGTCCTGCTCCATCGCGACTCCTTCATAAGATAGAGTGTTCACGCCCACCGGAAGCGGGGCTTCCATCAGGCGTAAAAATCACATTTATATGTATGCGGACCTTGTCAAATAAAATATGAACCTCATCCCGCAAAGATCAGGCCCTGTCCCGCGAATGACGGCGGTCTGTCCGGGAGGGAGTCCTATTTTAGCAGCAGCAACTTGCGGGACGCCACGTCCTTTCCCGCGGAGACCCGGACCAGATAAACTCCGCTGGGCAGCGCCTCTCCGCGGTCATCCGTCCCGTCCCACTCCAGCTGATGTGTTCCCGCCGCCAGGTTTCCCCTGGCGAGGGTCCGCACTTTTTGGCCGCGGGAATTGTATACGGTTGCGCTCACTTCGGCGGTTTCTTTCAGCGCCAGGGAGATCCTGGTGGCATTCGCGAAGGGATTCGGCGCCGCGGCGTCAAGGCTGAACCTTGCCTCCGGGATCTGCGCATCGTTTGCGGAGCTGCCCCAATATTCGCAGGATAGAGTTCCGGAGAGCAGCACCGCGTTGCCGTGGCGGTGCGAATTGTCCAGCAGGGCATACCAGTCCTGCCCCGCGGGGATGTTAAAAACGGCGTTGCCGGAGGCGGCCGGACCGGTGTGGCCGTAGGCGCTGCAGAAATTGTCGTTGGCCAAAAACAGGGCGTTGTCCGCGTCCGTCACCAGGAAAGAAACGTCGGCCGGCTCATCCACGAACTGGTAATACCCCACGGGCGAACCCAGCACGTCGATGTCGTCCCAGAGCGTTTTGCCGGTCACGTAGTAGCCGGGGCTCGCGAAATTTACGGTGAAGCGGTAATCCTGCTGGGGATCGGGCGGCAGATCCAGTTCCTCCACCGTGGGCAGGGGGAGCGGATACTCGAGGGTGAATTGGTAGTTGTAGGTCTCGCCGCTCACGGAGTTTTCGGTCAACTGCGCGTAGGTGCCCGGATTGGTGGGATACTGGCCGAAGGAGGTGACCGCCCGGGCCCGGTATTCGCGGTTTTCGCCCACTTCAAAGCTCACCAGGCCGTTGTTGTCCGTGTAGGCCTCGCAATCGAAGCGGGCCGTGTCTTCAACGATCGCCAGCACCACGCGCGCCCCATCCACCGTCAGCCCGTTTTGGTCCATCACCTGGATGTTGATCGTGGCCAGCCCCTCAGAATAGCGCTCGGTGACGGGTGAAAACAGGCCGTCCGACCTTTCTTCGAAAACGCTCCCGAACACCTTGCCCCAGCCGTTCTCATACACCAGCGGGTTGTTCAGATAGCCGTTCACCGGTTCCCAGGACACCCAGCCGTCCTCCCAAAATTCGTTCCAGGTGTGGTCCGTGGAGACGGAACTGATGCTGGAGCAGGGGATCAGGGCGGTCCGTGCCACGGCGGAGCTGAGGTCCGCGTATTCACCGCAGCGCCCCATCCGCTTGGCGAAGATGCGCACCGGCTGATGCGGCCTCTCGGCGTTCGAGTCGAAACTCATGTTCTGGTTGATCCACCAG
>JAGOIS010000167.1 GCA_017995495.1 Candidatus Cloacimonadota bacterium | reverse complement strand
TTTGATGGCCCACGTCCCAGACCACGCGGTCTTTGAGGGGGTCGAAAACGCTAAGCAGAGACAGGGTGAGTTCCACCGTCCCCAGGCTGGGGGCAATGTGGCCGCCAGTTACGGAAACCACGTCCACGATGCGTTTGCGGATCTCTTTTGCCAGGGCGGTCAGTTCTTCGAGGCTCAGGTTTTTGAGGTCGGAGGGATTTGTTATTTTTTCCAAGATCATGTTTCACTTCCGGTTGCGGGATTGGTAGCCGACGCCGCGGGGCGGAATTCCTCAGTCTTCACAAGGATGATCTCCAGAACCACCAAAGCCAGCGCGATGGCCAGCAGGATCTTCCAAAGATCGTGTCCCAGGCGGGTGTGGAATAAGGTGTTGGACCAGTCCGGCCCCAGCAATTTGGTTTTGGCCAGACCCTTGAAGTCCATGGGCTCAAATTCACTTTCCTGCAGCGGGGCGTTCACGGAGATCACTTTCCAGCTTCCGTCAGGTTGGCCCAGGGAATAGATCCCCGGCAGTTCCAGCTTGTGAGAGCGGCTGGCCAGATCCAGGGTCTGCCCGTTCGGCAAGACAATTTCGCTGGCATTGACGGTGTCGCCGAGTTGGTAATTCTCGCCTGATGCGATCATGGTGCCCGCGTGTTCCAGGCTGCGATAGGCAAAGACGGCAAAGGAGGCGTCCAGCATGAAGGTGGAGCGCTGATCACCGGGATCGAAATTCCACAGGACAAAGTTGTCTTTGGCCAGGGCGAACTTATCCCCGCCTCCGCTCAGCAGGGTCGTTGATCCGGAGCCGGTGAGCTGCCAAAACTCTGCCAGCGTGTTGTAGTGGATGTTCTTTCCCGCCAACAGCGAGGTGGTGAAATGATGCGGATTAACATAGCCGATGGTTTTGGGTTCGTTTTGCCAGGTGCCGAAACCAACTCCAAAGAGCGTTCCCAGCATCGATCTGTATTCCACGGCAAGACCGGAGTCGAGGCAGAAAAGGGCTCCCCGCCCGCTGGCGCTGAGCTCGGCGATGATATCCCGCAAGCGGGGGGAATAGGGGGCGGAGCCCATGAAAACAAAGGTCTGATAGCTGTCCAAAAGAGAGATGCTCAACTGGCCGGGGCTGATGAGGTCGACCCTGCCGCCACTGCCGGCATAGACATTCAGCAGGGAACTCAGATAGAGGGGCAGTGACTGTGACCCTGAGATCACCGCCACCCTTGGCGCCAGCTGGAAGGGGAAGGCAAAATAACCTCGGTTGTCCTGTTCCAGGCGGTCGTCCACCACCTCCACATAGCCGCTTTGCCAGCCATCCTGCTGCAGGTCCAGGGCAATGCTTTGATTCACGGTCTGCCTGGCGGGCAGGGACACGAATTTCTCCGCGACCTTGGCCTGGCCAAGCACCACTTTCACCAAAACTTCGTCCCTGTTTTGGCTGCCGTGGTTGGTGAGTTGAAACTCGATGCTCTGACGGCGGGATTTCTCCACCAACTGGGGAAGCACGCGCGCGTTCCCGCAACTCAGGTTGCCTGGCACACGGCCCGAAGCCACCTTGATCACATTCAGGCTGGGATCCGAAACCACCGGGTAATCCTGCTTCTGCCCGTCGGTGATCAGATACAGTTCGCGGTTGGCGAGCTGGGTTTCGCCCAGCTTGGCCACAGCCAGGTCCAGCATCGTTTGCAGGGGCTGGGGGGTGTAGGTGGTGGAGATCTGGTGGACCAAGTCCGCTGGCAGGCTTCCGGCGTAGATCTGCGCGTGCAGCCTGTTCCACCTATCGTCTGAGGTGATCAGGATCACCCTGTCTTCAGCTTCACAGAGCCCGGAAATCTTATTCAGGGCGTCCTTCGCCCGGTCCAGATTGCTGCGGGTTTCCTCCACGTAATCCATGCTGTAGGAAGTGTCCAGCAAGATCGCGATGGCAGTGGGCGGGTGATTCCGCGAGGGTTTGAGCCGGGCTGAGCGCAGCAGCGGCCTGGTGGCGGCCAGGGTCACCAGCAAAATGATGAGCATGCGGATGATCAGCAGCAGGATGTTCTTCAGCCTGGTGCGCTTTTTCTCCTGTTCCTGGCTGGCTTTGATAAAACGCAGGGAGGGGAAGACCAACCGTTTGGGCTTTTTTTTGGCCAACAGCCAGATCAGCAGAGGTAAAACCGTTGCCGCCGTAAAGAGCAGCAGCCCGGAATTCAGAAAGCTTAGCCCTCCCATTATCTGCTGTCCAATGCTGTTGGGAATAGGGAATTCACGCTTGATTTCCCGTCAGCTTGAGGCGGATCCAGTTGCCGGCATAATAGCCCAAAACTCCTGTGACCAATCCGGCCACAGCGTCCACAAACCAATGATAGTGGCAATAAACTGTGGCGATGGTCAGAAACAGGGAGGCCACGCCGAACACGTAACCCCACCTGCGGGTGAACTTCAGGGCCGCGATGGTCAGCACCACAGCTATGGCAACATGCGAGCTGGGAAAGGCGCCCCCCCAGTGGCCGCTGTGGCTGTAGATGAAAGCCATGATGTGGGTGAACAGCCCTCCCCGGTATGACAGGGTAAGCTGATACGCGTCGGTCAAAATGCGGCCACCGACCACTGGTATCAGGCTGTAAAAAACATAGCAACAATAGAACACGAAGGTTAGGTTGAAGATCAGCTCCTGAAACGCCGGCTTCTTCTTCATGTAGAGGTGGATGGGCAGCCCGATGATCATCAGGTAGTAACTGAAATAGGAAAAGTGGAAGAATTCCTGAATGAACCAGGAATTGAACCTCAAACCCCAGTCCAGGGATGGGTAATATCCCCAGATCTTGCGGTCGAGCTCCATGAACCAGGGATCCAGCCAATCCGGAAAGAGAATGAGGCAAACGGAATGAAGCGAGGTGTAGAACAAAGGAAACAAGGCCACTGGATAGATGCCCCGGATGAAACGCAGCGCCCTGAGGTGGTTGGGTTTTTGTGAAAGATCGGAGTTTCTTTCGATGAAGGCCAGCAGCAAAACGAAGCCCGCGATGAGCAGGTGCCTCAGCAGATGGGTACCGCTGTCCACCGCCCGGCCCAGGATGATGCCGATGGTTATGTAGATCACGAACCAGGCGCAATAAAGAAGGGTGATCTTGTCGATCGCGCTCAGGAACCTGCCGGGACGCACACTGTTGGTGTGGCTGGAAAGCCTTCCCGGCATTGGTATTGGGGGCATCTATAGCTCTCCCATTTTCTTGGATACGACAAAGTTGAGCGCGCCCATCAGGATGGCGATCCCCCAGATCAGCGCCACAAAAGACCCTGGTAGCTTTTCCCTGATACCGGGGATGAAAGCGTAAAATACATGGGTGAGCAGTACTGGCAAAATCACTATCACATATTGCGCGAACCTGATCTGCTTCCAAAGCAGCACGATCAGCCAGGCCAGGAAGAGCGAGATCAACATTGGCCAGGGGGTGAAATAGAGCAGATAACCCG
>JAGOIS010000166.1 GCA_017995495.1 Candidatus Cloacimonadota bacterium | reverse complement strand
GTTCCGCGCTGTACATACCCTTGTGGCGGTAATCCGGATGGACATGGGCCATGATGCCCTCCACCTCGCCCCAGCTGAAATCGCGGGAGATGTCGTAGATGATCTGGCTGATCTCATATTCGTCGGCTGCGGTGGGATCGGGATCGCAGGAGGAGAGGCAGAAAAGGGCTGCCGTCAGCAGGATGAGGATAAATCCGGACGGTTTCATCCGTCTGTGGCCAGGGACAGTTCCGCCAGGGTCTCCACATGCCAGGTGTGGGGAAACATGTCGAAGGGCTGGAGGTTTTCGAGGCGGTAAAGCCCGCCCTCCATCAGGAATTTGAGGTCGCGGTGGAGGGTGATGGGTGAACAGCTGAGGTAAAAGATCCGGGGGATGCGGGCAGCTTTCAGGGCTTCCAGCGCGGGTTGGCGCACTCCGGCGCGGGGAGGATCGAGGATGATGACGTCGGGAGCTGGCTGGGATTTGCCTTCCGAGTTATTCAGCAGGGCGGGAAGTGCGTCCTCGACTTTGGCACAAAGAAAACCCGCATTGGCGATCGCGTTCGCGTGGAGGTTCAGTTCTCCGTCGGCAACGGCATTGGCATTATCCTCGATGCAGAGGACGTTTTGGACCGATCCGGCCAGCGCCAGGCCGAGCGCCCCGAGCCCGGAGAAGGCGTCGAACAGCGATTCCTCAGGTTTGACGCGGAGTTTGAGGTGGGAAATGATCAGCTCCAGAGTAGGGGTGTTCACCTGCCAGAAGGACTTGTAATGCAGGCGAAACCTGAGCCCGGCCAGTTCGTCCTGCAGCCAGGGCTCGCCGAAGAGGACCTTGTCTTCTGTACCGAGGATTACATTGCCGCGGTCGCGGTTGATGTTCTGCACAATTCCGCTGATTGCCGGAAACTCCTCCGTGAGCTGTTTTACGAGCAGTTTGGTGAAGGGTAGTTTGCCGGAACGGGTCACCAGGACCAGCAGGATGCGGGAGCGGTCCCGGGAACAGCGGAACCCGATGTGACGCAGGTTGCCGGTGTGGCTGAACTCATCATAGGGGCGAACCCCCGTTTGGTCCATGATCTGAAGGCAGCGGCGGGCGATCGAGTCAAAGAGGGGCGGATGGAGCTGGCATTCCTGGTGGGGAACTATCTGATGTGACCAGCGGGCGTAGATGCCAAAGCTGAGGCCGCTTTCGCCAGCGCCCACGGGCAGGAAGGCCTTGTTGCGGTAGTGGGAGATCTGGGGAGAGGGAATCGTTTGGGACACAGTGAGTCCCGGGGCCAGAGACTGAAACAGTTCGCGGACCAGTTCCGTCTTGTAGCGGAGCTGGGTGGGATAATCGAGGTTCAGCCAGTCGCAGCCGCCGCAGGGTATCCGGGCCGCGAAAGAGGGACAGGTTGAGGGAATTACCCCCTCTCCGCGGCGCAGATACTCCACAGCTTTGGCAAAGGCCACGTCCTTGCGCTCACGCAGCAGCTCGGCTTCGATCTCGTCGCCGGCTGCGGTGTAGGGCACAAAAACGGCCTTGCCTTCGTTAAAGCCGATCCCGTGGCCTCCGAGGGCCATTTTTTCTATCTTGAGCTGGAACCGATTTTTCAAACCATCAGTTTGCGCAGGGCGGCGATGCGTTTTTCGATCGGCGGATGGGTCGCAAACAGGGACATGATGCCCTGGCTGTTGATCTTGGCGATGGCAAAGGCGTCCTTGCGCACGGTGCTAACGTGAGCGCCGCTGATCTTTTCCAAAGCCGTGATCATGTGGCCGGGGCTGGTGAGCTGCGCGGAGCCGGCATCGGCGGCAAATTCGCGGTGGCGGGAATGGGCCGCGAGAACGATGTTGGCCAGGATCATCAGCACGTTTTGCAGGATGAGGGCGATGGCGCTCTGGCCCGCGTTGTTCATGATGCCGGCGCTGCCGCTGGCCTCATTCCTCTCACCCCTGCGGGCGCTGAGGATGGAGGCGATCACGTTGGCGAGGAAGAGCACAAAGGTGTTCATGGTGCCCATCAACAAAGTGGTGGTTACCATGTCGCCCTCGGTGACGTGGGTCATCTCGTGTCCGGCGACGGCGGCCAGCTCCTCGTCATCGAGGTTTTGCATAATGCCACTGGAAAAAGAGATGAGGGATTTGTTTTTGGAAGAGCCGGTGGCAAAGGCATTGTTGTCAGGGGATTGGTAGATGCCGAATTCAGGCATGGCGATGCCCTTGTGGGCTGCCATTTTTTCGATGGTATCGTAGAGGGTGCGGGCTTTGCCGGTGGCTGTCTCCCGGGTGAGCGGCGTGATCTTGTATGACGCCTTGGCCATCGCCTTGCTGGCGAAGAGGGAGATGATCGATCCGGCAAAACCGTAAATGGCGCACATGATCAGAAGTTGAACCCAGCTTTCCGTGGGAACGCCCACCACTTGCATGATGACGCCCAGCACGGCCAGGACCAGGATGTTTACTGTGAGGAAGAGTCCCCAGCGTTTGATCAATGCTTTCATGTGATTATTATCCTCCTAATATGGGCATGAGCATTTTGATTTTTCAGATTACGCCTTGGTGGCGAAATCAACATATATACCGGAAATGACCGGGACATTTGAACTCCTTAAAGTGTTCTTTTGCTGCAAGATCAGCCACCCGTGGGGCTGGTCGGGGACAAAAACACCAAATCTTAAATCATTTAATCTGCAAGGCAGAAAAAAGGCAAGTACAATCTTTACCCCGCCTCACAAGTTCCTGCCCGTATGCGAGTTCCAAGCTGAATCACGGGCATCCTGAGACTGCTTGCACGGCGGGGAGGGAGGCAGGTCAGCTTTGACTTGACAAATACCAGCCGCTGGAAAAATCAGCGCAACAATTGTATCAATTGAATACCGAGGCGTTAAGCTCGCCTGGCTGGAAGGAGACAAGATGGAATACCCCTTTTCCAAGATCGAAGCGAAGTGGCAGCAGATCTGGCGGGAAAAACAGATCTTCAATCCCGGTGAAAGAACCGACAAGCCCAAATACTACGTCCTGGCCATGTTTCCCTATCCTTCCGGCGTCCTGCATTGCGGGCACGCTTCCAACTATTCGATCAGCGACGCCATCGCCCGCCTCAAAATGATGGAAGGCTACTCGGTGATGCAGCCCATGGGTTACGATTCCTTTGGCATGCCGGCGGAGAATTTCGCCATCCAGCACAACTCCCATCCCCGCATCACCACCGAGGAGAACATCGCCGCCATGCGCGGACAGTTCGACTCCATGGGCTTCGGGCTGGACTGGGACCGCGAAGTGAGCACCTGCCGTCCGGATTATTACGTCTGGGGCCAGTATCTCTTTAAAAAACTGTTTGAAAAGGGCTTGGTGTATAGGAAGAAATCCTGGCAGAACTGGTGTGACAGCTGCCAGACCGTGCTGGCCAACGAGCAGGTGGAAAACGGCACCTGCTGGCGCTGCCACGGCGAGGTGAGCCAAAAGGAACTGGAACA
>JAGOIS010000165.1 GCA_017995495.1 Candidatus Cloacimonadota bacterium | reverse complement strand
CCCGGCATTTTTTCCCTACGGATTATACGGATTCAACTGATGATACGGATTCAACGGATTTCTGATTCAAAAATCTGCGTGATCTGCGTGATCTGCGTGAACCTTTTCATCCCCATTATCCTGTCGATCCTGTTCATCCCTGATCTATTTATTCGTGTGAATCCGTGTAATTCGTGGACAATCCCATCCTGCTCATCCGGTTCATCCTGTTCATCCCTGATCTATTTATTCGTGTGAATTCGTGTAATTCGTGGACAGATAAACGGGTCCCCTGGATCCAGCCCCAAATTCATCGGTCACGATCGCAAAAAACCCCCCCATATTCTGCGATTCCAACCCCATTTCGCGGAATCATGAGGCCCTCCCCTTGGCTCTAAAGATAAGTCCATCTCGCCAAATAAAAAAAAGCCCGGCAGGATCAAGTCCCGTCGGGCAGTTGTTGGATTAACCTTATTAACAGCTTGACACCAATTCAATTCTGTTCATTATGGTTTCCAGTTACCAAAATAAATAAGCTTCGTAGGGAGTCAAGAAAAAAATGAAGGAACGTTATCGTCTTGGTGTCGACCTGGGCTCCACCTCTCTCGGGTGGTGCATGCTAAAGCTGGATAAAAACAATGATCCCGCCGGTATTATCAACATGGGGGTGAGGATCTTCCCCGACGGCCGGGAGATGAAAAGCCATGAACCTTTGGCAGTGAAACGCCGCGGTTACCGGGGCCAAAGGCGCAACCTGGACCGCTATCTGGAGCGCGTCCGGGCGCTGATCTCCTATCTGCTGGAGAACGGATTTTTACCTCAGGACGAACGCCAGCGCAGCGAAGTTTTCCAGATCAATCCCTACCAACTGCGGGCCAAAGCCCTGGATGAACAGCTTGAACCCGCGGAATTCGCCCGTGCCCTGATCCATCTGGCCAAGCGCCGCGGCTTTCGCAGTAACCGCAAAGTCCAAAGCGACAAGAGCACCAAGATCTCCGAGGGCATAGAAAACCTGAAGCAACAACTGGCCGAGACAGGAGCCCGCAGCCTGGGCGAATACATGTGGGAACTGTACAATGATGTACCCGGAGGGAAAGAGCATCTGCGCCAGCCGATCAAATTCCGCTACGAAAAGACCTACGACAATCCCATCTTCCCCACCCGCCAGATGGTGGAACACGAATTCAACACCATCTGGCACGCCCAGGCCGGATTCAGCGACATTTACACGGAAGAACACCGCCAAAGGATCGAGGAACTGATCTTCCATCAGCGCCCCCTCCTTCCCACGGTGAAAGGCAAATGCCAGCTTCTGCCGGAGTTTGACCGCGCCCCCAAGGCTCATCCTCTCTTTCAGGAATTCCGCATCCGCCAGGACCTGAACAATCTCAAAGGCATCAACCTCTTCACCAATGAGACCTTTGAACTCAGTGACGAACAATACGCCAACCTTTACCAACTGCTCAGCACCAAAGCGGAGGTGAAATTCCTGGCGATGCGCAAAGCCCTTTGGGGAAAGCAGCAGGGTGATTTCCGCTTCAATTTCGAGACCGAAGAGCGCGACAAGCTCCTGGGCGACCAAACCCACGCCACGCTTCATAAAAAGGGCAATGAAGATCTCGCACCGCTGTGGGACGCCTGGCCGCTGGAGCGCAAAAGCAAGGTCATTGAAGTGGTGATCTCGGACCTCGATGACGAACCCGCCCTGATGGAACTCATGGAAGCTGGTATCGACGCTCCCACCGCCGCCCGTCTGCTCGAACTCAAACTGACGGACAGCTATTGCCATCTCAGCGTTGAGGCCATGCAGCGGATACTTCCTCTCATGCGCCAGCGTGTGATCTATTCCGAGGCCTGCCGTCAGGCAGGTTTGGACCACAGCGGCGAGTACAACGGGGAGATCTTCGACGCGGGCGACCTGCCCTATTACGGCGAGGTGCTGAACCGTGAGACCATTGCCCTCAACCGCAGGTGCGGCGATGCCGACGCCGACGCCCACGGCCGCATAAACAACCCCTCCGTGCATATCGCCCTCAACCAGTTGCGCAAAGTGGTTAACGCCATCGTTGCCCGTCACGGCGCGCCTCATGAGATCGTGCTGGAACTGGGCAAGGACATCAAGCTGGGCCAGGAGGAAAAGGCCCGGCTGAACAAGATCATCGGCCAAAACCGCAAGGAAAACGAAAAGATCGATGCCCTGCTGGCCGATCACGGACTGCCCGTGAACCACCTCAACCGACTGAAAGTGAAGCTCTGGTGGGAACTCGGACAGGACGAACTGGACCGCCGCTGCGTCTACACAGGCCGTCAGATCAGCGTCTCCGAACTCTTCACCCATAAGATCGAGATCGACCACATCCTCCCCAAATCCCGCACCTATGAGGACAACAACGCCAACAAGATACTCTGTTTCGCAGAAGCCAACCGCTACAAGGGCGAGCGCAGCCCCTACGAAGCCTTCGGCCAAAGCCGCGACGGCTACACCTGGCAGTCCATCATCGCCAGGGCGGAGAGCCTCAAGGCCAGCAAACGCTGGAAATTCAATTCCGACGCCATGGACAACTTCCGGGACGAAGCCAAGATCCTGGACCGCATGCTCAACGACACCCGCTACATGAGCCGCGTGGCCATGAAATACATGTGGTATGTTTGCGGCAACAACCGCGTTTGGACCATCACCGGCAGGCACACCGGCATGCTGAGGGGCAAATGGGGCCTGAACACCGCCTTGGGCGAGGATGACAGCAAGGATCGCGCCGACCACCGCCACCACGCCATCGACGCCTTTGTGATCGCCCTCACCACCAGGGGGTTCATCAAGGCTCTGGCCAAAAACATCGGCAACAGCCGCGACCGCTTTGTCTCAGAACTCCCCCCGCCCTGGCCTGGCTTTGACCATCAGGATTTTCGCCATCAGGTGAACTCCATCACGGTTTCCTACAAGCCGGACCAGATCAGCGCGGCCAAGCTTTCCCGGAGGAACCAGACCGGTGGCGCCCTGGTGGAGGAAACAGCTTATGGCTATGCCGGGCCCGATCCCGACAATCCCAAATACCACCTCTACACGGTGCGCAAGGCGGTGAGCGATCTCACCCCCAAAAACATCAAAAACGTGGTGCGGGCCGACCTGAGGCAAGATCTCGAGGATTTGGCCGCCAGATACTCCGGCGAGGGCTTTGACTCCGCGGTGAAGGACTGGGCGTCCCGGAACAATATCAAGAAGGTGAAGCTGTCTCTCAGCATGAGCCCCGCTGGGATGGTGCCCATCCGGGACAAGAGCGGCCGGGCCTTCAAATACATGTCCTCCGGAGAAAACCTCTTCGCCGACCTCTACCTCAGCGATCCCACCGACCCCAACTGCAAATGGGCCATCGAGATCGTGAGCAGCTACAACGCCCACCAGCCCGGTTTCGTGCCCCAATGGAAAAAGGAACACCCCAAAGGCAAAAAGATCATGCGGGTGTTCAAAAACGATATCATTGCGCTGGA
>JAGOIS010000015.1 GCA_017995495.1 Candidatus Cloacimonadota bacterium | reverse complement strand
GAGGAAACCTACTACGCCGTTCTGATCCGAAACCTGGTGTGCGAAAGCCTTTACGACCCTTCGGATATGAATCTGCTGCCGCTCTACAGCGATCCGGTACTTGCTTTGGCCGACCTCAGCGAATGGGGCTACGTGTACGACTTCGAGACGGGAACGGTTTCCAGAAGAAACTGAGATCTTTCCCTCGACTCGTATAGAAACTTGAAGCCCGGTTGGCCCAATCCCGCGACCGGGCTTGTTTTCCCAGTCCGCGGGCCCGCCCGCCAACCCTATAAGGATCAAAGATGAAACTCAGCTTCAAAGCACCAGTTACCCTGGCTTTTCTGCTGGCCCAGCTGCTCTGCCCCCTTTCCGCCCAGATCGGTGACCTGATCTGGGTGGAAGATTTTAACAACCTGGATAATTGGATCGCGGAAACCGGCAACGGCGCCTGGGGCTGGGGAAACGGGGAACTGCAGTATTACAAAGCCGCGAACGCGGTGATCGCCGCTATCCCCGGAGAACCCGGAAACAACGCGCTGCGCATTACCGCGAGGCAGGAAACCGGGCCGGACATTGTGGACCAGTGGGGCAATCCCTTACAATACACCTCCGCCCGGCTGAACTCCAAATCCAAAGTTTCCGTGAAGCATGGCCTCATCGAAACCCGCGTGCTGGTTCCCGATATCGACCTGGGCGGCTGGCCGGCCCTCTGGATGCTGGGTACGGCGAACTATGCCTGGCCGCGGAAAGGCGAGATCGACATCATGGAAATGGGCTTCACCCAGGCTTTCCGGGACCTGCATGACGGACACAACGGCGGAAACGGCCAGAATAACTCCACCGTGAACCAGATGCTGGCCGCCAATGCCATTTTCTACACTGCCGACGCCGTGAACCCGGGCAATCCTTCCGGCGCGGCCAGCCTGGCCTGGGACCCCGACGACGATTTCTGCCGCCCCTACTATGGCTACAACCCCTCCCTCACAGGCAGATTCCTGATCTACCGCGCCTACTGGGATGAAAACAGCCTGCGCTTCACGGTTACCGACAACGGCACCGAGTACGACCTTTACACAGAGCCCTTCAGCATCGACGCCGAATCCGCGGAACTTAGCGACCGGTTTTACCTGATCGTGAACCTGGCAATCGGCGGAGCTCTCACGGATGCCTGGAATCTGGGCGATCCTGGCAGCGGGCTGCCTGTATCCATGCCTTTGCCCGCCAACCTTTATGTAGACTACATCAAGGTTTGGGAGTGGAACGGCCAGGGCGAGGTGCATCTCGGCCCGCCCGTTTTTGAGCACGGCATTTTTGGCGTCTTTACCGACGAAACGCCCACGGAAAACGGTTTGGAGGCAGGTCTGAACTCAGAGATCTACGCTTGGGAAGGAACCCTCGCGGCCGGCACAATTCCCCCCTTCGAAGGCGACAACGTCATAACCTGGGCCACCACGGGCCTGGGCTGGTTCGGAGGCGGCATCATGTCTGTCCAGCCGGTGAACCTGTTCAATTTCGGTGACGGACACCTGAAGTTCATGATCAAAATACCCGCCAACGTAACCTTCAAGATCGGCATCATCGATGCCTGGAACAACCAGAATTATGTGAGCTTCCCCGCCGGCCAAACCACCTATGGGCTGGTTCGGAACGGCGAGTGGGGCCAGGCCAGCATCCCGGTGGAGGTTCTCCGCGGGCTGTATATCGATCTGCGCATGCTCAGCTACGAGTTTGTGATTCTGGAAGAACAGGGCACCCAGTGCCAGTTCGCCTTGGACGATATTTACTGGGAAGGCGGCGCCACTGCCTTGGCCGATCAGGTGGCTGCGCCCGGGGCATTTGAACTAAAAAGCAACTATCCCAACCCCTTCAATCCGCTCACCCGGATGGATTTTTCCCTGAAGGAAGCCTCCCGGGTGCGCTTGGATATCTACGACGTACGGGGCAGGCTGGTGAAACCCCTGCTGTCCGCGCCCTTCCCCGCCGGAGAACATGCAGCCCTCTGGAACGGTACAGACGCTGAAAACCGCCCCTTGCCCTCAGGCCTCTACTTTTACCGGCTGGAAACCGAATGGGGTTCCGAACTGAAGAAATGCGTTCTGCTGAAGTGAATCCCGGCAGGCTGGGCCAAGCCCTGCTGTCCGCGCTGCTGCTGCTCGCGGCTTTCGCCCTGGAGGCCGCGGCGGTTCCGGTGCAAGTGGTTCAAACCCCGTCCGGAGGCTGGCAGCTGCTGCGGAACGGCCAGCCCTACTACGTGTTCGGGGCGGGTGGCGACGGTTCCAAAGAATTGCTGGCCGCCAGCGGAGCCAACACTTTCCGCACCTGGGGGGTGGGCGCCACCCTGCCGGAACAGCTGGACCTCGCGCAAAGCCTGGGCCTCACGGTGATCGTGGGGCACTGGCTGGGCCACGAACGCCACGGTTTCGATTACCACGATCCGGCGCAGCTGGCGGAACAAAAGGAGCGCGTCCACCGCGACGTGTTGGCTTATAAGGACCACCCCGCGCTGCTGCTCTGGGGGATCGGCAACGAAATGGAGGGGATCGGCGAAGCAGGCGATCCCGCCCTCTGGAACCACATCCAGGACCTCGCTGCCATGATCCATGAGTTGGACCCCCTGCACCCCACCATGGTGGTAACTGCCGATATCGGCGGAAAGCGGGTGGAAGCTGTCCACAAGCTGTGTCCGGACATAGATATTATGGGCGTGAACTCCTATGGCGGCCTGCCCTCGCTGCCCGCCAGATACCGCGCCCTGGGAGGCAGCAAACCCTATCTGGTTACGGAATTCGGCCCTCCCGGGGCCTGGGAATCCGCCCTCTCCGGTTTCGGCGTTCCGCTGGAACCCTCCAGCACCCAAAAAGGCCAGATCTACAAGGACTTTTTTGCCCAGGGCTGCCTGGCCGACAGCCTCTGCCTGGGCGGCTGCGCCTTCATCTGGGGCTCCAAGCCCGAAGCGACCGCCACCTGGTTCGGCATGTTTTTGCCCAGCGGCGAAAAACTCGCCCCGGTGGACTCCATGACCGAAATTTGGAGCGGAAAAGCGCCGGCCAACCTTTGCCCCGGGATCAGCTCCCTCAGCCTGGAGGGGCCGGATACCGTACAGGCCGGAGCCAGGCTGAAGGCCGTCCTGGCAGCGGAGGATCCCGAGGGCGCGAAGCTGAAAGTGAAGTGGAAGCTGTGCCTGGAAGCCCCGGAATACCTTACCTTCGGCGAAACCTGGTGGCAGCCTTTGGAACTGGGAGGCGCGATCATCCGTTCTTCCTCCTCCAGCGCCGAATTGCTGCTGTCCGGTGGAGGCCTGTATCGTCTTTATGTGGAAGTTTCAGATGGCGCTGGCGGGGCCGCCACGGCGAATGTACCCATCAAGGTGGAGGGCGAGACCCGCACTCCGAGGCTCAAACTTCCGCTCTCAGTCTATTCCGACCTTGCGCCTCAACCCTGGGCTCCGTCTGGCTGGATGGGCGATCATCAGTCCCTGAGCATGGACCCGGCCGCGCGTGAAACGCCCCGCAGCGGTGAGACCTGCCTTAAATTTCACTGCGCGCCGTCGGATACCTGGGTTGGCGTGGCCTGGCAGGATCCACCCAATAACTGGGGTGATCTTCCCGGGGGTTATGACCTCAGCGGAGCAAAGAGGTTAAGCTTTTGGGCAAGAAGCGACTATGGCGGTGAAATGATCTCATTCGGCGTTGGCCTGGACAGCCCGGACGCCAAGTATCCGGACTCTGTTTCCGCCCAGTTGGCAAACGTGAAGTTGACAACGAAGTGGAAACGCCACCAGATCATCCTCAAGAACCTGGACCTGTCCCAGGTGCGGACGCCTTTTTACTGGACCTTGGCCGGCAAAGGCCTGCCCGTAACCTTCTATCTGGATGATATTTGTTTTGAATGACCTTTCCCAGGATAGATTTATGAACTACTCGCGAATTTCCTTGCTGCTGACGCTCCTGCTTGGACTTGGTTTGATGGCCGGGTTGCGGGCTCAATGCGCATTAGCCAATCCCAGTTTTGAGATCGCCGGCTCCGGCGAAGCTGTTTTCAGGGGCTGGGACCAGTTTGGCGTCATAGGGTCCACAGACACGGCTTGGCACGGCTCAACCGCGGCCAGGGTAAGCGGCCAGAATTCCGGCTCAGAGAACGAATCCGGCTTTTGGCAGCAGCTTGATTGCCAGGTTGGTGAGCAGTGGCGGATCGCCGGCCACGCTTTGATCCCTTCCGGGGCAGCTCTCACGGGGGCCAGCACTGCGCGGATCAAGGTGGAATGGTTTAATGCCGGAGGCGGATTTATCGATCTTGAAACCTATACTGTGGCGGATGCCTTCTCGCCTCAGAACGAGTATCTGGCCTTCGAATTGCTCAGCGAACCCGCGCCAGCGGGAACAGCGGCCATGCGCCTTGTTTTGGGGCTTCTGCAAAGCCCAGGCGTTCCGGCAGCCACTTTATGTTACGACCAAATAACTTGTTACAGCACATCATATCCCACCATCGACGACGTTCAGTGGAACGACTTTCCCGGCGGGCGCAGCCTGGAGTTTTCGCAACGGACCTGGCGCGTGAAAGGTCCCGGATTTTATGGTCCCGGACCCAACAACTTCAGTGACTCAGCCCAAAATGTCTGGGTGGACAGCTCTGACCGCCTCCACATGACCATCCGGCAAAGCGGCGATGTCTGGTACAGCACGGAAATTACCCTGGCGGATACTCTTGGCTATGGTGATTATATTTTTACCACCGTGGGAAACGTCGATCAGCTCGATCTCCGCACAGTGCTTGGCCTCTTCCTCTGGCAATACAGCACTTGCTGGGATCCGGACGCCTCCTGGTGGAATCCCTACAACGAGTTCGATATCGAATACAGCCTCTGGGGAACTCCCGGAAACCAAGTTGGCCAGTTTGTGGCGCAGCCTTGGGATTGGCCAGGCAATATCTTCCGTTATGGCACGGTATTTGGGGCCACGGAAGTTTCCAGCCACGCCATCCGCTGGCTGCCGGACCGGGTGGAATGCCGTGCCTGGAGAGGCGGCCCGGCGGACGAATCTCCATCCAGCCTGATCACACAGTGGACCTACGCCGGGCCCCATATACCACGTCCGGAACAGCCCCGCGTGCACATCAACCTCTGGTATTATGGATCTCCGCCCGTGTTTCCGCAAGAGGTAATCCTCAGCAGCTTCAGTTTTGTGCCTGCCGGCGGCGTGGTCAGCTCCGCCGACCCTGTTGCCGCGCCCTCAGGCATTTGGCTGGGCCAGAATTATCCCAATCCCTTCAATCCCAGCACCCGGATCAGTTTTGAGCTTGCCGTCCCCGGAAAAGTCAGGCTGGAGATCTTCGATCTGAAAGGCAGAAATATCGCCACTCTTATAGATCAGATCCTGCCTTCCGGACCTCATCAGCTGGATTGGGATGCCCAGGATCTTCCCAGCGGTATTTACTTCTGCCGGCTTCAATCAGGCTCCCAGACCGTGATCCGAAAAATGATCCTGATGAAATAGCCAGCCATGGATCAGACCGGCATCTGGTTCTTCGGGCCGCCATGCCATATCGGGCTTCGCGCTTACCTCCAGCGAAGCAAGAGCATCGACAACAGCAAAATCTTTGCTTAACACCGGTGATCAATACGGAATAAATACGGAATCAATACGGATTTCATCCGTATTGATTCCGTATTTATTCCGTATTGATCGCCAGAACGGTGGAAGTAAAAATCCACTCCGAGCCAATTGTTTCACGCACATTTTCCCTTGACGCGAACTGCAATGCCCAATTGTGTGATTTGAACTGACAATCAGAGCAAGGACGCGAGTAAATGGTAGGAATAGTAAAGACATACACCACGATCGGCATCGACGGCCAACTCCTGACGGTGGAGTGCGACAGCGCCGGCCAGATGTACTCCGTGAACATCGTTGGCATGGCCTCAAACGCCGTGAAGGAAAGCAAGGACCGCATTTTCGCCGCGCTGGCCAACTCCGGTTTTGAGGCCGCCATCAAGCGCTTCACCATCAACCTGGCCCCGGCGGACATCAAGAAAGACAGCGCCGCGCTGGACCTGCCCATCGCCATCTCCGTGCTGCAAAGCATCAAACAGCTGCCGGTGGAATACCTGAACAGCACGGCCATGATCGGAGAACTCTCTCTGGATGGCAATCTGAGGCCCGTGAAAGGCGTGCTGCCCATCGCCCTGGCCGCCAAAAGGGACGGGATGGACGCCCTGGTGCTGCCTTATGAAAATGCCGAGGAAGCCGCGATAATTGACGATCTGAAGGTTATTCCCGTCACTTCGCTGCGGGAGGCGGTGCAGTTTCTGAGAGGCGAAATTGAGATCAAGCCGGCAACGGTTGACAAGGACAAGATATTCTCCGTGCTCAACGATTTCCCTCTGGACATGCACGACGTCAAAGGACAGTATCAGGTGAAACGTGCCCTGGAGGTTTCGGCCGCGGGTGGACACAACCTGCTGATGATCGGACCTCCCGGCAGCGGCAAGACCATGCTGGCGCGCCGCGTGCCCACCATTCTGCCGGAGCTCTCTCTGGATGAGGCTTTGGAGGCCACCAAGATCCATTCCGTGGCGGGTTATTCGAAGAACTTCAGAAATGGCATCATCACCACCCGGCCGTTCCGCAGTCCCCATCATTCCTGCAGCGAAAACGGACTCATTGGAGGCGGCACCTTCCCGCGTCCCGGCGAGGTTTCACTGGCCCATTTTGGTGTGCTCTTCCTGGACGAGCTGCCGGAATTCAAACGCGGAGTGCTGGAAGTGATGCGCCAACCGCTGGAAGACGGGATCGTCACCATTTCCCGGGCTGCCAGCAGCCTCACCTTTCCCGCGGATTTCATGCTCATCGCCTCCATGAATCCCTGTCCCTGCGGCTATTACGGGGCCAACATCCCCAACCACGTATGTTCCTGCGAGCCGGGCTCCATCGCGCGTTACCGTGGCCGGGTCTCAGGACCGCTTCTGGACCGGATCGACATCCACGTGGAGGTACCCAGCGTAAGCTACACGGACTTGGCCAGCCTGCCCTCCGGAGACCGTTCGTCGGACATCCGCGCCCGAGTCAACCAAGCCCGCCAGATCCAGCGCGCACGCTATGCCCAGGAAGGCATTTTCTGCAACGCCCAGATGAATTCCCGGCTGCTGCGCAAATACTGCCAGCTCGACGAGGCCAGCCAGGCCCAGATGCAGCATGCCATTGACCACTTGGGCTACTCCGCCCGGGTGTTCGACCGCATCCTCAAGGTTTCACGCACCATTGCCGATCTCGAGGGCCTGGCCAGCATCACCAGTGACCACATTGCCGAGGCCATCCAATACCGGACCCTGGACCGGAAATACTGGGGTTAAGCGATGGTGGACCTAAAGCGCTTCACCGAAGCCAACCGCGGCGCCTGGAACGCCGCCATGCCATATCACAGAAAGGCTCGGGACAGTTTTTGGAATGACCGGCTGGCTGATCCGGACTTCATATTTGTACAGGAACCGGAGCTGGGCGCGCTGCTGAAGATCGGGATCAAGGACCAGGATATCGCCCATCTCTGCTGTAACAACGGCCTGGAACTGATATCCCTGAAACGGCTCGGGGCACGACGTTGCGTGGGTTTTGACATCTGCGACGAAGCCATTCGGGATGCTGTCATGCGTTCGGAGCGTTTCGGAACCCCTGTGGAGTTCCACAGAACGGATGTGTATGACCTGTCAGAGGAGTTCAACGCCAGCTTCGACCTGGTTTACATCACGATCGGCGCGCTGGCCTGGCTGCCCGATCTGAGCGGATTCTTCAGGGTGGCCAGAAAGCTGCTGAGGCAAAGAGGGATCCTGTTTCTCTATGACTCGCATCCCTTCACTGCGATGTTGCCGGATCAACAACCAGCTGCAGATGAACAGATCTGCCTGGCCCACAGCTACTTCCCCTCCGGCTATCTAAAACACAATGACAGCCTGGATTACTACGACCATGCCGCATACGAAGCACCGGACACCTATGAGTTTCTGCACACCCTCTCGGAAATCTTCGGCGCGATACTGGCAAATGCTTTCAGGATCACCGGTTTTCAGGAATTCGACCACGATATCAGCAATCTCTTCCCTTGGGCGCAAAAAAGCGGTCTGAGCCTGCCTCTGTGCTACATCTTGGTTGCCCAAGCCGGATGACCAGCCTAAAGATAAATCTGCCCGCGCTGGATCCCGGCAGTGAATTAACCTTCCGCCGGACCTGTCGATAAATGTTCAACCTGCTCCTCAGCGTCCTCTGCTCCGTCCTGATCGCCAATCTGCTGATGGTGTTCAACCGTCGCGGCGATTTGCACATCATGCCGGTCTTTCTGGGCAATTACCTGATGGCGTCTATCTTTGGCTTGTTCAGCCTGAAATTTAACCTGCCCGTGCTGCCAGTCTTCGATGTTCTGCTCGGGGTGGCGGCCGGAGGCTTGTTTCTGGCCAATTTCTGGGTCTATCAGCGCTCGATCGTGATCAACGGCCTGTCCCTCTCGGTGGG
Organism: Candidatus Cloacimonadota bacterium; assembly: GCA_017995495.1. Taxonomy (GTDB): domain Bacteria; phylum Cloacimonadota; class Cloacimonadia; order Cloacimonadales; family Cloacimonadaceae; genus Syntrophosphaera. Next base: position 8,034 of record JAGOIS010000015.1, on the reverse strand, counting down.
TGTGATGCGCATCGCCATGATCATTCCCATCCTGCTGGCGGTGTTGGTGTTCCGGGAAAAATTGTCCCTCTGGAACGGCCTGGGCATCCTCGCCGGACTGGCCGCTTTCAGCCTCCGCGCCGACCCGCGGCAGTTGCGGAATTTCCTTTGGATCCTGGCCCTGTTTGTGATCTCCGGGCTAACAGACGCCAGCCTGAAGGTTTTCAAGGAACTGGGCAGCGGGGCGGAATCCGCCTTTGTTTTGGTGATCTTTGCCAGCGCTTTCTTCTTCACCCTGGCCACCATCCTGGCCCGCAGGATCCCCATCTCGCTCCAAAGCATACTTCTGGGTTGCGTTTTGGGCATCCCCAACCGCTATTCCACCGTCTTTTTCCTCAAAAGTTTGGACAGCGTTCCGGCCTCCATCGCCTATCCCTTGGTGGCAGTTTCGATAGTGCTTTTAAGCATTGTCAGCGATCTGGCGATCTGGAAAAAACGCGCCACCCAGCGGGACGCCATCCTCTGGGTTTTGCTGCTGCTGAGTTTGGTGTTACTCAATCTGCGATGACCTGTGGTAACTCCAAGTAATGTTACTGGAAATAAGCGGCAAGATTCCCGCTTGACACTTTTGGACACTGATATTTTATGCATACCAAACAACTTGCGCCCACGGGAGGAAAAACGCGATATCTTGCCATCATCTGCCTGCTGTTGCTGGTTCCAGCCCTGATCCTGGGGTTGGGAACCGCCGGCCTGGCCACGCATACAAACTCCAAATACGGCTACAGGCTGCAATATCCGGCTGACTGGCAAGTGCGGGAACAACCGGACAGCGGCTGGTTTGAAGCCAGTGCGCTCTCGGACAAGGCCTCCCTGCCCAGCGTTTTTGGCGTGCATATTCTGCCTTTGGAAGGATACGAGGGAGATCTTGCCCCCTATCAGATCAACTGCGAAATGGCACTGCTCCAGGAGCTTCAAGGCCGCAATGCCAAAGACATACAGATGATTTCCGCGCGGGAAATCAGCCTCGGCCAGAATCCCGCCCTGCGCTTTGATTACAGCTACGCGCAATACGGCAGCCTGCGGATGAGGGAGATCTCGGTCCGCATGCCGCATCAGCAATGGCAATACATCCTCACCTGCAGCGGCGAGGATGGCTGGTATTTCGATCAGTCAACCCCGGATTTTGAGAGCATCCTCGCCTCCTTCAGTTTGCACCGGCCCAATCAGGAGTATCTGGACAACTACATCCGCGTGCGGGCCGACCTTTCCGGCGCAGCCTGCGTATATCACTGGAAGGGCAAGGCTTATAGCTTCATCCCGGGAGAGCGGCGCAAAGAGCTCTTTGGCGTGGAAGGCTACAACATCGTCCGTGCGATCCCGGATGAAAAGGGCTACCTGCTCCTGGGAAAAGAGGTGATGCTGTTTCTGGATAGCCAGAGCGGCGAGATCCTGTCCACTTGGTTCAATCCCATTTCGGGTAAGGATGTGCCTGTAATTCATGTGTTTAACGACCCGGCCAACATGGACCTCCGCTTCAGCGACGAGCAATATCAGATGCTGCGTCTGATCCTTCCTTCCACCCGGTTGGATGGCCAAATAGCCTGGCACAACGACCTCTTTCCCTTTTATCCCAGCGCGCTCCCCCGCCGGGAATATCCGCTGTTTTCCCAGAGCGACATCTATCAGGCGGCGGATATATCCCAGTATCTGGCCGATCTGAAAGACCTGGACGATCCTCTTCAGAAGGGCGTTCCGGCGCAATATTCCTTCACCCGCGTCTACCCATGGCTGCCTTTCATGCGGATGGGCGAAAGGCCGGGAAACCTGATCTTGGTCTGTCGCGGGATCAAGCTGGAAGGCGGTTTCACCGAGTTGCCCCAATATCTGCAAGACTATGTGACGGCCTGGGATCCGGATTTCGCGGATGCCCCCCGGGCCTACAGCCAACCCAATGAAACGATCTGGACTGGCTTCAAAAAACTCGCCGAATCGGGCCTGCTGGAAAACCTCAACCCTGAATGATGGCTAAAAACAAGTCCCTTGCGAGGAGTGAGATATGAAGGCAAAGATCATAACGGCCGCGCTGCTGCTCACAGCGTCACTGTTATGCGCCCAGCTGTTCGATCCCTTCCAGGCCCTGCGCCACAGCTCGCGCTGCGAGGATGGTTATCTGCGCCTGCGCTGGCAGGACCCGCTTGGCTTGGGCACGGACACCCAGTGCTGGTACAGCGCGGACGGCGCGTCCTGGCAACAGGCTCCCAGCGGGGTTTTCGCGGAACAGCAGATGCAGGCCCTGCTGCCTTACGAATTTGGCCAGAACCTGCGTTACCGGCTGCGCACGGAACTGGACCTGGGGGAAGGATCGATTGTCTACATGCACACCCCCTTCCTCGATGCAAACCTCTTTCCTCCCCAGGAAGGCAGGTTGGGACAGATCGGCACTGACGCCACCGGCGATTCCGTAACGGTCTATTCACCCAACCTGGATCTCACCCAAAGTCTGTTCGGCGCCACCCAGACCCAGCTCATATCCGCTTTGGCCAACGTTTCCGGCAGCTTCCCCACCATCAACAACGTCTATTCATACAATGTTTACCTCACCACCCTCACCAGCCCGGATGCTCTGGCCGATTCGATCTCCTACGCGATGGTCTGGTCCTTCTACATTGAGGGTGTGGTCCAGCCCGGGCTTTACAAACTCAAGGCCGGCACTTCAGGAATTCCGTCGTTAACCCACATCGGCAACATTCAAAGCATGGTGATGGGTGGAAAGCTGTTTATGGCCTGCGATCTGGACGATTTGACCGGAGATCCGGATTTTGGCGCCTGGCCAAACGCCCAAAACGTCCTCGGCGTTACCAGCCTGACCATGAACCTCAGCCTGGACCCGGATAGCCTGCAAACCAGTTTCGGCATTGGGGATTACAGCACTCCCGGATTTCTCTTCTTTGCGGACCACCGCTATGAGGTGAGCGAAAACACACTTCCACAATGTGATAACATCACCCTGGATGAGATCAGCCAGGTGCTCAGCTTTGACTACTGGGACGCCGAGGCGGATTTTCCCCTCCTGATGGAACTGGAACTGCCTGAGGGACAAATACTTGAACCCCTGCCGCTCAGCCTGGATTACGGCCAGAGCGTGTCCTACACTGTGCAGCTTGACCAAACGCCGGATTTCGTGATCCTGCGCTTCAGCGACAACGCCGGCGATCCAGTTGAGCAGGTGCATTGGTTCGTGGGCGTCCAGGATGAAGCTCTGCCGCCAGCCGCCTTCAATTGCCGCCTCCCAAATCCCCTGCGCAGCGGAGCCGGTCCCGTCCGGATCGACCTTTCAGGACTCACCAAAGAGCCGCTGGAGATCAGTGTCTTCAATCTGCGCGGCCAAAACCTCGGCACGCTGTTCTCAGGCTGCCCCGCTTTCGGTGTTCTGGATATCACCTGGAACGCGGCAATGAACGGGAAAGCGCTGGGCAGCGGCATGTATATATTGCGCCTGGCGCAGGGTGGCAGGACTTTCAGCCACCGTTTCGTGATCACCAAATAAAGGAAATACAAGCTTGATATGTTCATAGATTTTGCCCGGATAAACGTCAAGGCTGGCAATGGCGGCGACGGCGTGGTGAGTTTCCGCCGCGAAAAATTCATCTCCAAAGGTGGGCCTGACGGCGGCGATGGCGGCCGCGGAGGCTCTGTGATCGCCATCGGCGACGAAAACGTGAACACCCTTTTGGATTACCGCTACAACAAGATCTTCCGCGCGGAAAACGGCAAGCCCGGCTCCGGCGCCAGAAAATCGGGTCCCGGCGGCGCCAATGTCTATCTGCGCCTGCCTCTGGGCACGGAGATCTTTCGCCTGGACGCCAGCGGCAAAAAGCTAAAACTCGCCGACATCACCCACCACAACGAAGAGATCGTCATCGCCAAAGGCGGACGTGGCGGCAAGGGCAACAGTAACTTCGCCACGCCTACAAATCAGGCCCCGCGCCATGCCACGCCGGGAAGAGCGAGCCTGGAGATGGAACTTGAGCTGGTGCTCAAACTCATGGCGGACGTGGGTTTGGTGGGCTTTCCCAACGCCGGAAAATCCACTCTTCTGAGCGTGCTTTCCTCCGCCCGGCCCAAGATCGCCGACTACGAATTCACCACTCTGGAACCCATGCTGGGCGTGGTGCGCGTGAGCGATTACCAGTCTTTCGTGATGGCGGACATTCCCGGCATCATCGAGGGCGCGCACCTCGGCAAGGGGCTGGGACACCAGTTCCTGCGCCACATCCAGCGCACCAGTTTGCTGCTCTTTCTGATCGACATCGGCTCGCCGGAACCCACGGAGGCTTTTCGCACCTTGCGTTCCGAGCTCTATTTCTACGATCCCTTCATGGATAAAAAGCCCTGCCTGGTGGCGCTCAGCAAGCTGGACACCATCCCCCAGGACCAGCGCGGGGAACTGCTGACCGAAATTCAAACCCAGTTTATCAATGAATTCGGGGTGGAGGTGCTGTCCATCTCCTCCGTGGGCCAGATCAACCTCGATGAGCTGAAATACAAGCTCCACAAGATCCTGCAGACCCTATGACGGACAGACTGCAAGCCTGGCTCTGCCTCAAATCCGCGCCCGAACTGAAGCCCCGGGCGGCTTTGGAACTGCTGGCCAAATATCCCGATCCGGCTGCCTTTGTGGGCCAACCAGATCACCCCCTTTATTCCGACAGGGATGTCATCCCCGCCATCCGCGGACATCTGCTCAACGCGGTCCCGCATCCCCGGCTGCAGCAGATCTCAAAATTCTGCGAGCATTATCGGATCGAGGCCACCTTCCTCGGCGATGAAGATTATCCTTTGGGGCTCACCAACATCCTGGCCCCACCGCTGATCCTCTGGTATCGGGGCGACCTGAAAGCCGCGCTGAAACAGGTTTGCCTGGCCGTGGTGGGCACCCGCAAACCCACCGCCTACGGCCGCGAAAGCTGCTCCAAACTGCTGGCCCCGGTCTGCAAACAAGGGGCCACAATCATCAGCGGCCTTGCCACCGGGATCGACACCATGGCCCACAACGCCGCGCTGAACAACGGCTCCCGCACCATCGCCGTCCTCGCCAGCGGACTGGAAACCATCTATCCCCGCCACAACCTGGACCTGGCTGAACAGATCATCGCGAGGGGCGCCCTGGTTTCCGAATTCGAGCCCGGCACCAAGATCGATCCCTGGAACTTCGTGGCCCGCAACCGCATCATCTCCGCCCTCGCGCAGAGCGTCTTCATCGTGGAGGGAGCCCTGAACAGCGGCGCCATGATCACCGCCAAACACGCCATCGAACAAAACCGGGACGTGATGGCCTTGCCCGGCGAGATCAACCATCCCAACGCCCAGGGTCCAAACTACCTGATCAAGAACGGAGCCCAGTGCGTCACCACCCCCCAGGACATCCTTTCCGCCCTGGGACTGCAGACTGAAGCGGATGAACAACTGGAGATCCTGCCCCCGATAAGCCCCGACGAACAAAAGATCTACGAGCTCTTTCAAACCGAACAGCGCGAACTAAATTTCGACGAACTGCTGCTCCGCTCGGGACACAACTTTGGCAAACTTTCCACCATCCTGCTCAATCTGGAGTTGAAGGGCTATCTGGTTAAAACCGGCGGAAATTCGTTCATCCTGGGCTAACCTCTACTGGCCGAAACTCCTTCATCAACTGCTGCTGCCGAATTTTTCACCCCCTGGGCAAAGCTTTCGCGAATATTTTCGGCTCATGTTCAGATTGGGTTGGAGTTCCGTCATCCCAGCGAAGGTTGGGATGCAGATCTTCGTTATCCCGGTATGTTCGGACCACGTAGCGCATGATGCCAATCCTGCGGGGACCACGTAGCGCATGATGCCAATCATGCGGGGGGCCAGGACGCAGCATTGGAATGCTGCGCTACGACTGGCGTAACACGCTCAAGAACTGGAGGCCAGCCTGCGCTGGCATGACGGCTGGAAGCCCACCATAAATGAACTTGAGCCATGAACTTGAGCCATATTTTCATCCCCTTTCCACCCCTTCCCTCCCGCGATCAATACGGAATAAATACGGAATCAATACGGATTTCATCCGTATTGATTCCGTATTTATTCCGTATTGATACTGTGTTGACATTGGGAACAGGCCGCTTATATTATCTTTGTCAATAGCTGACAGACCGGGGAATGCCGCAGGGCGTTTAACGGAATTAACATCAAAGGAGACAAATGCTTATGAAAGCAACCAGAGCAAATCTGCTGGGCGAGTTCACGGGGAAACTGGATGATCTGATCTACTACCGCCGCAGACCGGGCGGCAAGATCTACGTCCGCAAGCAGTTCAAGTTCGAGAACCATCCCGGCCAGCCCGGTTTTGCCAGCGCGCAGAAAGCGATCTACGCGCTCAAGCCTTCAGCCGGGTATCAGCGCAACCTGAAGGATTACCTGATCCTCTACAACAAGCTTTCCGGCAGCACTGGCAACAACGCCCAAGCCTGGACGAACATCTACAACAAGCTGATGTTCGCGATGCAAAAGAAGATGCAGGTGCAGTTGAAGAACATCACCCGCGAGCAGATCACGCAGTCTAACCTGCCCTGCCGCACAGTGAAAGAGGCGATCGAGGCGGGGTTGCTGCCGGAAGTGAAGGACTACGAGAGGTTCACCAACCTGATCTGAGCGGAGTAAACCGGGTCCGCGGCGGGCTGGGGCTCAATAGCGAAATTCGAAGGCGTAGCGGTAACCCAGATAGAATCCCAGGCGGCTGGAAACGTCGAACTCATATCCTGAGAGCTCTTCCAGCCGCTTGAACAGCCCGGAGCTCACCACGAAGGTGGCGCCAACGTCCAGGCCGTGTTTGCGTTTTTGGCCGAACATGAACTGGGAGCCCAGGCCGGCCGTGATCCCGTTGAAAACCTCGGTTTGGGTCACGTCCGCGTTCGTGTAGGGGATGATGCCGTTCACCCCGTAGAGCAGGACAGCCTGGGGACGCCAGAGGCTGGCGGAGTTGCCGCGCAGATATTTGATGCCCAACTCGTAGCCCGCGGCGTACATGAAGGTGCCCACATCCACCGTGAGGGCAAGCTGGTCAAAAACATACATGTCCACGCTGAAACCATAGCCCCCATAAGGGATGCCATAGCCAAAACCCAGGGTGCCCCGGCGACCGGGCTGAAAGGCGAGCCCCTGTTCCTGCGCGGCGCAAAGGCAGGCCAGCAGGGTGAACAGGATCAACAGGCAAAACTTTTTCCGGGGCATGAGTATTTCCTTGGTTGTAGCTTGATGCTGAGGCCAAAATCTCCGGTGGAGCGGCTTTGTGTCAAGCAGAATTTTCGGCTCCCTTTCATATCGGGCGGGTCGTGTTATGAAGCGCGGCAGAATTGGGGTGGGGACGTCCCCGTCGCCACAGAGGTCGGAGACCTCTGCAACAGGCGGCTGCGCCGCCTCTGTCGACCAGGAGGTCGACAGCCCAAAGCCTGTTCACAGCCACATTGTCGGTTATGATTACCCACCCAATTTGAAAGAGAGCCGTTTGAAATACAGCCAAAAAAACAGCCCCGGAAAAGATCCGGGGCTGCGATATGGGTTGTGGGTTGTGATTATTTCACAATGATCATTTTCCGGGTCTGGTTGAAGGAGGGAGTGGTAAGCTTGTAGAAGTAGATACCGCTTCCGCAGGCATTGCCAGAGCTGTCCTTGCCATTCCAGATGAGGTTGTGGGTGCCTTCAGTGACATTGTAGGTCTGCACGGCTTTACCAGCCACGTTGTAGATGGTCATGGTGCCGTTCTCGCCTGCTTTGACGCTGACTTCGATGGTGGTGTTCGCCTTGAACGGGTTGGGATAGGCGCTCTTCAGGGAAGTGATCTCAGGCAGCACGGGCGGCACGTTGCCGGTGACGGTAACGCTGACGGGGCCGTGGAAATTGCTGCTCTGGTAATCCACCGCTTCCAGCCAGTAGAAGTAGGTGTCGCCGATCTCGACGCTGTCGTCGGTGATGCTGTAGGTGTGGGTGGTGCTGGTGTTGGCGGCCGGGATCAGGATCGGGGTGATG